>NZ_JBLYNV010000004.1:0-181914 GCF_049310165.1 Endozoicomonas sp. ALE010
GGGTACTGCTGCGGCGGCGGGTGGTGCATCCAGTGCCGCGACAGTCACAGCCTCGGCAACAACGACGGCGGCAACAGCGACAGCCAAGACAGCCAAGATGGCAGCGATTACCACCCGCTGTACCCAGGCCGCCAGACTTACTGGTGGGGCTGCCATGATTGCTGATGGTTCGGTCAATGTTCACATTACCAACCTGAATTATGACGCAGATATGTTAAGAGCCGAGGCGAAAGAGCTGTATGCCTGGATGCTGGCCAATCAGCATGCCATCGATAATCTGACTGAGGATATCCAAAAGGTTATCGAAGATATGCAGCAGGTATGGCAAGTCATGACCAGCATGATGAAAGACAACCACGATACGATGACCAAGCTCAATAGCTCTCTCAAAGGATAATTAATAAAAGTTGCTTTACCCTTAACACTGATACATGGAGGTAACTCATGGCCGAGGGAATTTCTAGTGCAGACCGGGCGGCACACAGTGCAAATATGCAGATGCTCCTTGAAAAACCAGCAACAGCTGACGCAAAGAAAGCGGCAATCAAAAAAGGCGATATTGACTTTCAGCAAGAGAGCGTCCGTCTCGCCTCAACCAAACACGCTAAATCCGAGGTTTTGAACGACCTTAACAAAGCAGGTCAACAGGCCAAGCCGACACTGGCCTCGCCCGATGATCTGTCACCGAACCAAATGACCAATGCCAGTAAAACCCTGGCTACTTTGTCCAAGTCAACCGACGAGGCCATGGAGTCAACCAAACAGCTGTTCACTAATATCCAGAATGGTACGGTGACCAAAGGAGAAACCGCAAAGCTGAAATCACAGGCCGCGCTTCTTGATGATGCTTCTTCGCACATGCAGTTGCTCTCCGGCAAAGGAGTGGAAACCTCTGCAGGAAAGCGGCAGGTACTGGCCGGTATGGGCAGCTTTCAGAAGACTCAGCTGGATAACCTGGAAAAGCTGTCAACCTCTAAAGATATCCAGACGTTTCTTGCCGATCAGCATGGAGGAGCAAAAGGTCTGGACCAGAAAACGGCCATCCTGAGATCTCTGGGTTTTTCAGACAGCCAGATCAAAACGATGATCTCTCTTGCGCCGCCGGATACTGACGGCAGTCGTCTGGATATGATGCGCTCAGCAGGCTCTGATACCAAGGCCGTTCTGCAGGCGCTGGGGTTTGGTGCCGATACGGCCAAAGGGCTGGCAGCACTATTGAACGGCAAACTTGGTCAGCTTGGCAGTGCAGAGCAAAAGCAGCTGCTGGCCAAAATGGGCTTTGGCCAGGAGGAAATACAGGTCATTCTGCAAGCCAGCAATCCTATTTCATTAAAGAACCAGTCCGCCCTTATGCGTAATGCTCCCCAGGGACTTTCACAATTTCTAATGAACAGCAGCAAGGGAATGAACCTGCTTGCTGCTGGTGAAGCCTTTGCGGATATGAAAGTGCTTGAGCAGTTGGTGGATATCTTTGCCGTGATGGAGCTTCTGTTCAAGATGAGTGCCAATCAGCGTGCTGCCTCAAGGGAGTCTCGTTCCATTGAGCAGCAGGCGGCAAAATCTGAGATTCTCAACCAGGCAGAAGAAATGAAGAATGCAGCCCTGATGACTGCCATTGGTGGCTGGGTCAGTGCTGGTACCAAGATCATTTCCGGTGGTATCCAGGTTGGTATGTCAGCTAAAGCCGGTGGACTGGACCAGGGGAATATGCAACGGCAGGTAGCAATTGGTAATGGTCTTTCCCAGATGACCGCTGCAAGCGGTGATATGATCAAGGCTGGTACAGACTACCAGGCAGGCATGCATCAGGCCCAGGGCAAATTACACGAGGCAAACCAGAGAATGCATGATTCTGCTGCACAGTCTGATAGCGAGTTTATGAACCTCCATCAGGATATGGTGAAAACGGTGATCAGCAAGATGGATGAGATCATCCGCTCATGGTTTGAAACGCTCAAATCGACAACAAGAGCCTGATCACAGGTCAATCTGAGCTTGATGACATAATCAAAGGACGTGGTTTATAAGATGTAGCCAACCCTGCGGGTTGGCTTTTTCTTGCACAGAGGGAACGCATGGGTAATCCACTTGGAGGAATACAAGCCTCAGCAGCGGTGCAGCAGATGCAGGCTCCCGGTGCGGCTGGTGAGAGCGCAGCTGGCAAGGCTGGGAAACTGTCAACCGGGCAGGGGGTAGAAGCCTCCAATCAGAAACCATCGATGCTTTCCACTGCCGATGCTGCGGAAGAACTTACCAGTTTGTTGGCTAAGTTCAAGAATCCAAAAGACATTGAAGCAGATAAGGGTAAATCGGCAAGTGCGCGGCAGCTTGAATTAATTGAAAAAATCAAGAATGTTGAAGAAGTTCCTGAAACACAGGATTTCAAAAGACGCTTTCCTAAAGAATCAAAAGAGGATTATCGACAAGAAGACTATCTAAAAGGGGCTAAAGAGGAGTTCAAGGACCCTTACCACCAGTATCTTGCGCTTTATGAGATCGCTGTTGATTTTAAAGCCGATCCTGACGCCCTGCCTAAAGATGAAATTTTTAAAGCCATTGAAGCGCTTGAAAATGAGCATCCTCAATATATTGAGATTGGCAGAGAGATCTCAAACGCTGCCGGTAAACTGGCCGAGGACTACCATCCCGGTAAAACCCCGGATGAAGTTCGTTCGCAGCTATATGGTCATGTCAAGGATCATAAATCCCTCGGCGCAGCATTTAAAGACCTGACTAATAATCTGGGTGGGGTGGATGCTGATCCGGACAATAATCAGGTGGCGACCGGTTTTGAGAACTCAGTCGATAGAAGGCTCAGGTTTTTGAGTGGCGAGTTGAATTCCATGACTTCCTCAACGGAAGACACCCACCTGCGCTCAGTGATTAATGATATGACGACCTTGAAAAGGCTGGTGGGTATCCATGATTGCTGTATGGAAACACAAGGGGAGATGAGAAGGCCACCGGTTAGTATTGGGCAATTTGATGGTCAGAAATATATGACCAATGTTCTGGATTTATTGGATCAACAGTTTGTTTCAGGAAGTGACTTTACCAATTTAATTAAGCAAATGGGGTTGAGTGAGCAGCCCGTTGAAGTCAGAACAGCCTTCATGAATAAGACTGCGACCTTGATTCGTGAGATTCCGGAAGAAATTTTTGCCAATGAACAAATTAAAGAAAGCCTGAGTCAAGCAATCCTGGAAGTACAGGATAATCTGGTTTTGGAAGAAGAAGGTTCTGTGAAGACGGATGAGAATTATGGCAAGGGTGGAGAAACCGAAGTCTCGGAAGATGCGTTAAAAGGTTTTCTTGGTTCAAACAGTATTATTGATGATTTGGGTCGTGAATTCAAAGGGGCTCAGGAACCAGATAATCCGTTTATGGCATCTACCGGTGTTCCCACTCTTGGAGCTGGAACGACGCAGCCTGAGCCTGCGGCACAGGGTGAAATGTCAACGACAGCAACTAAAGCCACCGTTGACCCGGCAACAGCCACCTCCCCTGAGGTGACTGCTAAAGGAGGAGCCAATGGGGCAACCGAGGTGACGGCAAAAGGCAGCTTTGATGGGCTTTCCGATCAAGAGCTCATACAGAAACAGGATGAGTTACTGGATAAGGCCCGGGGTTTGCATCAACGCAAGGATACCAACTTTGTTTTTGACTGCTCATTAACTGCATTGCAACATGCAGAAGAGAATGGTGTTGATATTATTGATGCGCTGAAAGATGTCGCCAGCCAACGGGGTAAAGCCTTTGCCAAAGATCTTAAAGTGGCTATTACCCCCGAAGGGGAGGGCAGAGAACTGCAGCTTATCCCGCCAGATACCAAAGCGCTGGGAGAGTGGGTGAAAACTCATCCTGGTCAAAGTGTGAATGATCTGGTTCGTACGGCAATGGAAGTATTGAAAGAGGATCGTGGTCCGGATTTAGATCTTGAGCAGTTAGAAAACAATCTTGCCAGCCTTAAATCAACCATTGCTGAAATAGATTCGAAAATAAAGAAAAGGCCATCTAAATCCTTTCGAGACAGTGTGTCTCCTCACCTCAAAGAAGGTCCCTTCAGTGCTCGTTTGAAGTCGTTCTTTAAGCATCCGTTTGACCCTGTTAGTGAGCCGAAAACACGTCCGCTGGGTACCGATATCTTTGACCGGATGGAATATTCCCACACGTTCAGCATCAGGGCTGAGGAGAAGAGCCTGTCTGTTGAGTCAAGCTGGAATGAGCCTGATGGTCAGGATGCCGCGGAGGGTATGCAGGTCGAGGCAACCCTGGATGCAACGGGAAATCAGGAGGTAGATGATGGAATGACGGTTGAAGCAACATTTGAGACTGACAATGCTTCAGTTCCGTCAATTCCTGCCAGGGGAACCGCAGCGTTTATTGCCGCTAAGGTTCAAGGGCAAGTGGAAGGGGAGTTATATGGTGATATTGGTGATGTCCTTAAAGATATCCAGTCAATGGCAGGGGACAAGGCTCAGTTAGAACAGTTACTTGGTTATATGGATCAAGCAAAAGAATCACAAATTGAAATACCTCTACTGGGTGGTAATGAAACCAGGATCGAGACGTACATCCAGTCACTGGTTGATCTTCAGGGGGCTCCGCGGATGAATCCGGGAGGATATGAACCACCAGCGGGTGAAGTGAAAAGTTAAGGAGGACGAATGGATTGGCGTAATAGCGTAGTCTCTGAATTTGCTGAGGCCATGGGTATCAAGGGGTTCGATTTCGGTGATACCGGCGTAGCATGCTTTGAAATTGAGGGTGCCGGATCCTTTTATATGGAACAAAAGGAAGAGGGTGTTTTGATGTATCTGGCCCGGGAGATTGACCCCTTTAACAGCCTGCCCGTTTTAGAAAGTGCACTGGCAGAGTGCCATTACAAAAAGAGCTTTCCTTATCCCTTACAGGTAGGCCTTCAAGAAAATCAACTGGTTATCTGTTTGTTTGTGGATGATTCTGATTTCAACCGCCCCAGTGTGGAGCGCGCTATGCAGTTTTTGATGAACAAGGCAGATGAGCTAAAATTGTAAGATAAAAATATTAAAAAGGTGTTTTAAAACAGATAAGAGGATTTGAAGTACCTCAACCAATCAATAATGAATAGAGGTTACTATCATGGCGGACAATATTATCAAGACGGGTAATCTGGCAGATAAAGCGCTGGAAAAAACGCAGGAAGGCTTTGCCAATCCGAATCAACCAGAAGATGGGGCGGCAGGCCGTTTCGCCCAGCTGGTTTCGCCAGATGGAGCCTCGCAGGCGGCGAACGTTAAACCTATTGACGTGGCAGCTAATCCGGATGCCCCGGCCCTGACGCTGGGAGATAAGGTGCTTCAGGGAATGCAGGGTCTCAGGAATCATGTGGAAGGCAGGGCTGACCTGGTCAAGCAGCACCTGGCACCCGGTGAGGCGATGGGGATGAAGGATATGTTCAAAACTCAAATGGCTATGACCAATCTGATGATTACTGAAGACTATATTGGGAAGATTGTCAGTAAAAGTACTCAGACATTCGATACGCTGTTACGTAACCAGTAATTTTTTCTTTTCTGTAAGCTGAAGGAAAATAAGGTGATTTTTCTTCAGCTATCGTCATTGCCCCTCTCTTTTAAAACTATACTCGGTAAATCATAATTTTTCTTCGCAACTGGCCGTTAAATGTATGAGTAATTATATTTTAACGTGCATAAGGTTGGCTCGTCATGAAACAGGGGTTTGTCCAGAGCTTTAAGGTTACATTACTGTGTCTCATCGGTGTTTTATTGCTGGGGTGTAAGGTCGAGCTTTATTCAGGGCTTGATGAAAAAGAAGGTAATGAAATGCTTGCCATCCTTCTTGATAATGACATTCCCACTGAGAAGCTGGTGGATAAAGACAAAATTGTCACCATCATGGTGGAAAGCGGTAATGTTGCAAGATCTATCAAGATTTTGAGCAGTCTTGGTTTTCCGAAAGAAAAATACTCGTCGATCGGTGATATTTTTCCTAAAGATGGTTTGATTTCTTCCCCGACAGAAGAGCGGGCCCGTTATACCTATTCCATGTCACAGGAGCTTTCGTCAACATTGTCGATGATTGATGGTGTCGTGACTGCTCGTGTTCATGTGGTATTGCCCCAGGAGCAGGATAGCCTGACGGATGTCAACTACCCCTCATCAGCTTCAGTGTTTATCAAGTATACCCCTGAGCTGGAACTGGCGGGCCTGGTGCCGAAAGTAAAAACTCTGGTGGCAAACAGTATTGAGGGGCTTTCCCTGGAGAAGATCGCTGTTTCCCTGTTCCCGGCAACCCGCCTGAACTCTGGCAATTTTGACAGCCCATCAACAGAGACTGTGCTGTTTGTCGATGTTACTCCCGGTTCTGCAGGGGTTATTCGCATTGTTGTCTATGCTTTGATTCTCTTGCTGTTATTGGCCCTGGGAGCCGGTGGCTATTTCTTCTGGATGATGGAACAGAAGAAAAAGTCGAAGAAAAAAAAGGGTGATCGCAAATAGCGGATGATTTGCTCAAGACCACAATTATTTGTGGGACAGTGCATGTGCCGTTAAATGGTGACTCATTGGAGTGTATGGGGTTGGAGTGAAATGACCAATGAACAGTAACAATGTTTTTCAGGAACATAATGGAACAAGCCTGTTCAATCATATGGTTGAGTTTAACTTCTTTCCTGTTCGTTATGTGCATGCTAGCTGGCTTAAATCGGATAAACATTTCAAGTTACTGAAATCGCTTCAGACCAGTGTGCCTGCACAATTTAGTCTGTCAAACTACCTGCTGAGCAAGTTTGGCATCGCCAAGCAGTTTGATTATGACTTTGATCGCCCGGATAAAAGGATAGTATTTGCCAGTGCCGAAGAAATTGAACAGTTGGCTTTGTACATCGGGCTGATTCTCAACGAAGCCACTGTCCGGTCAGTGATTCGTCGTGATGAGCGTAAGGCGCTGGAGAAATGCCTGGGCGAAGAGGCCTACCGCTTTACCGTGAAAAAAGCGCAGTTTATCAGCCGTGCTTCAGAAAAAAATGGTCCCGGTGTACTCATTGACTGGAAACACCTGGATCGATTTAAAGCATTTCTGGAACTCAATGGCCGACAGGTTATTGCCACAGCGTTTTCTGATTTGCCCGGAGCCTTTCGGCAACGGTTGATATTAAAAATGCCCAGCAGCTGGAAGAAGACCTTGAGTTCACCAGGTGCCGGGGGACTGGACAAAGCCCAGTGTGTGAAGTTACTGGTAAAAACTCATAAAGAGGTGAATCGACAGTGGCGGCACCTGTTATCCTGAATAATGTCCAGCTGGAGCTGGATCCAACCTGCAAAGTGCTCAAGGCAGACGACTATGTTGTTTATCTTGAAGCCCAGGAAATTATTAAGGCAGCCCGGGAGCAGGCTGCCGGTATTACTGAGGAAGCCCGCCAGGCCTATGAGCAGGAAAAAAAACGCGGGTATCAGGAAGGTTTGGCGGAAAGTAAGGCTGAACAGACAGATCACATGTTGAAAGTGGTCAGCAGGACGATCAATTATCTTTCAGATATTGAAAATACCCTTGCGAATATCCTGCTTTCCGGGGTGAAAAAAATCATCGGTGAATTCGATCAGGAAGAGTTGGCCATAAGCCTGGTTAAAAATGCCCTGCAACATGTCAGAAATGAGAAACATGTCACCATCCGTGTGCCATCTGCTCAGTACAGTGCTGTTCAGGCGCGCCTGAATACCATTCTGGCGGAGTATAAAGGTGTTGGTTTTATTGATCTTGTAGCTGATCCCCGGCTCTCATCCGGTGATTGTATTATGGAGAGTGAAATCGGCGTTGTTGATGCCAGTGTTGATGTTCAGTTACGGGCATTACAGAAGCGGTTTGACAGTCTCCAATCATTAGCTGCGCGCAGTCGTGAGGCCGACATGGCTGACAAGGCTGAATAGCGAGTGCTCTGCAGATTGTCAGAGTACCCTGGCAGCTGTTGTTGGAAGAAGCCGCTGAGATAAGCAGTATATACCTCCGTTTGAGGCTTACCTTGTCCGGCAGGACATAATCAGGCAGGTATCTCCATTAAATTCCCCTATCTTTATCACTGAAATTTATATTCAGTAAAGGTACTTGCTTATGTCTGAATCCAGTCGTTCCACCGTAATTGGCAGTGCGTTAATTTTGTCAGGAACGGCCATCGGTGCGGGCATGCTTGCTTTGCCGCTGGTATCAGCCAGTACCGGGTTGATGCCGGTTATGATTATTTTTGCAGTGACGGCATTCTTCGCGGTTATCTCTGCCCTTTATGCCTTTGAGGCCAATGTTGCCATCAAGCCTGGCTGTAATTTGTATACCATGGCCAGCAGAACATTAGGGCGGATGGGGAAGGTGCTCTCTGCCATTGCCCCTCTCGGGCTTTTTTACGCATTGATGTCCGCCTACTTTGCCGGGGGCGGATCGTTACTGGCGCAGTACGCTCAAGCAGTGGTTCCCGGAGCTTCCGCTCAACTGTGCGTGATATTCTTTGCCCTGATTGCCGGAGCCTTTGTTTATTACAGCACCCGGGCAGTGGATCTTGTTAACCGTATCTTTTTCACCCTGATGATCGTTACTTTTATTCTTGCCCTGATGTCACTGGCACCTTCGGTGCGTTATGAGAGCATGATACATACGGCGAGGGTAGAGTATCTATCGGTTCTGGCGGCACTGCCGGTGATATTTACTTCGTTCGGTTATCATGGTGGCATTCCCAGCATTATCATTTATCAAAAGAAGCAGCTGCAGCATATTCCCCTTATTTTTTTGTTAGCGACCCTGATCCCGCTGGTGGTTTATATCTTGTGGCTGGTGGCGGTGATGGGGGTATTGCCCGAGGGCTTATTGCTGCAAATCAGTCAGTCAACCGGGGCAACGGCTCATTTAATTTCAGCATTAAGCAGTGATAAAAATGTACACACTATTCTGTACCTGTTTTCTGATCTGGCGTTATTGACATCCGTGTTGGGCGTTGCCCTTGGGCTGTTTGATTATCTTGCCAACTTATTGCAAAGGGCGGATACCCGCATTCATCGGCTGCAGACCGCCCTGGTGACCTTTATCCCACCGGTTATTATTGCCATTATGTTTCCGGATGGTTTTGTCGCCGCCCTGGGTTATGCGGCGGTTGCTCTGGCCATTCTGGCTATCCTTCTGCCTACGGCAATGGTCTATGTACTAAGAAAGCAACCGGCCTATGAAAACCCGTTTCGGGCACCCGGGGGAACGGTTTTGATGTCAACCTGTTTTGTATTTGGCTGTATCATCATTGTGTCTCAATTTATTTCGAGGCTATAGGTTTTTTTGTGTAAGTTAATAATTAAAAGTGAACCTTTGTTAATTAAACAATAAATCTGCGTGCCTTGTAATTTAAGCGGTTGTTTATAGTGGTTGATCCTGTTGGGTCGTCTTGAAATTACGGGTTTTCCGAAATGTTGATTTATTTTTGTTTTATATCAATGGCTTTAATTTCAGGTTTATATAAACTTCAGTTCTAGATTTTTAACCCTTCTCTTATTATTCATTTTGGCCAGTTCGCTGGCTGTCTCTGTTTGGGACCTTCCCGGAGATGGTGGTGAACGGCGGTAGAGGTTTGCGTATGCAGGTCATAAAGGCTGATGTAGCCATTGTCGGTGCCGGAGGTGCCGGTCTTCGGGCTGCGATTGCCGTTGCCGAAAAAAATCCTGAGCTTAAAGTGGCATTGATTTCCAAAGTCTACCCTATGCGGAGTCATACGGTGGCTGCAGAAGGCGGTTCAGCCGGTGTCATTCAGGATCATGACTCTCTGGAAAACCACTTTGTTGACACGGTGGCCGGTGGTGACTGGCTCTGCGATCAGGATGTAGTGGATTACTTTGTGTCCCACGCCACTGAAGAGATGATCCGCCTGGAGCACTGGGGCTGCCCCTGGAACCGAAAGGACGACGGTGACGTAAACGTTCGTGCTTTTGGTGGTATGAAGATTGAGCGCACCTGGTTTGCTGCCGACAAATCTGGCTTCCACATGTTGCACACATTGTTCCAGACGTCCACCAAGTACCCATCCATTGAACGATACGATGAGTATTTTGCCACTGACCTGATCATGGAAGATGGCCGTGCCCAGGGCGTTGTTGCCATCGAAGTGAAAACCGGCGAACCAAAAGTATTTCTGGCGAAGTCAGTGGTGCTGGCAACAGGCGGCTCTGGCCGTATTTTCCGTTTTAACACCAATGGTGCCATTGTGACCGGTGACGGCCATGCCATGGCCCTGCGTGCTGGCGCACCGCTGCGTGACATGGAGTTTGTCCAGTACCACCCAACCGGTCTGCCAGGCTCCGGTGTATTGATGACAGAAGGTTGTCGTGGTGAAGGCGGTATCCTGTTGAACAAGGATGGTTACCGTTACCTGCAGGATTATGGCCTGGGGCCAGAGACTCCGGTTGGTCAACCAAAGAACAAATACATGGAACTGGGCCCGCGTGACAAGCTGTCCCAGGCCTTCTGGCAAGAGCAGCGCAAGGGCCGCACCATTGAAACGCCACTGGGTGATGCGGTACACCTCGACCTGCGCCACCTTGGCGAACAGAAGCTGATTGAGCGTCTGCCACTGATCTGTTCCCTGGCGAAAAACTACCTGGGAGTGGATCCGGTTCATCAGCCAATTCCGGTTCGTCCTGCGGTTCATTACACCATGGGTGGTGTCAGAGCGGACATCAACTGTGCCACCGATCTGGCCGGTCTGTTCGCTGCCGGTGAATGTGCCAGCGTCGGTATGCACGGTGCTAACCGTCTCGGTTCCAACTCTCTGGCAGAGACCGTTGTCTTCGGTAAGGTTGCCGGTGAAAGTGCGGCGGATTTTGCCAGCCAGAACGTGATGTCTGATGAACGCAAATTGCTGGATCAGGCGAAAGCGCACCTGGCAGCCATCGAAAGTCTGCGTAACGCCAACGGTACTGAGAAAGCATCGCACCTGCGTCACGAAATGGTGAAAACCATGGAGGACAGCTTTGGTATTTACCGGGTGGGTGAAGAGATGCAGGCCGGTCTGGACAAGATCTCCGAACTGCGTGAGCGCTTCAAAAACGTCAAGGTGGAAGACAAGAGCAAGGTCTTCAATACCGAACTGCTGCAGGCCTTTGAGCTGCAAAGCTCCCTGATGGTTGCTGAGTGTATGGCCATTGGTGGTGTTGAGCGTAAAGAGTCCCGTGGTGCGCACCAGCGTATTGACGGCTTCGAAGCCCGTGATGATGTCAACTTCCTGAAACACTCCGTCACCTTCTATAACGGTGATGCCAAGCCTCGTCTGGAATATGAAGACGTGAATGTAACCCGCTTCCAGCCAGAAGAGCGCGTCTATGGCGCGGCGGCTGAGAAAAACGGTGAAGGGAAGTAAGGAGGCCCCATGAGTGATAAAACCATAACCATCGAGATTCTGCGTTATAACCCGGAAACCGATGACAAGCCGACATTTGGCACTTTCACTATTCCTTATGTGGAAGCCTGGTCCATGCTGGATGCCCTTGAGCATATCAAGGATGAACTGGATTCCAGCCTGGCTTACCGCTGGTCCTGCCGTATGGCGGTGTGTGGCAGCTGTGGCATGGTGATCAACGGTACACCAAAGCTCGGCTGCGAAACCTTTCTGCGGGATTACTATCCGAACCCCATTCGGGTTGAGCCACTGGCTAACTTCCCGATTGAAAAGGATCTGGTGATTGACTCAGAAGACTTCATCAAGAAACTGGAGTCAGTGAAACCGTACATCATCAATGCGATGGAGAAGCCGATTGAGGAAGGAGTGAATAAACAGACGCCTCAGCAGCTGGGCCTTTATAAGCAGTTCTCCATGTGCATTAACTGCATGCTCTGCTACTCCGCGTGTCCACAGATGGGCTTGAACCCACTGTTTACCGGTCCTGCGGTGATCGCCCTGGGCCACCGCTATAACCTGGACAGCCGTGATGATGGCTATGAACAGCGTACCGAAGTGATTCAGGGCAAGAATGGTGTCTGGTCCTGTACCTTTGTGGGTTACTGTTCTGAGGTTTGTCCAAAGAATGTTGACCCGGCCGCTGCCATCAACCAGAACAAACTGCAGGGTTCTCAGGATTGGGCGCTCTCTTTCCTGATGCCACGTAAAGGAGACAAGTGATGAGTCGTCGCCCCTATGTGCGTCCCATGAAGCGCACCTGGTATATGGATCATCCCTTCTACCGCCAGTACATGATCCGGGAATCCTCCTGTGTATTTGATGGCCTCTATGCCATCAACCTGTTTGTCGGTCTGATGCAGCTGGTCAAGGGTGAAGCCGCCTGGAATAGCTGGCTTGCCTTCCAGGCCAACCCGTTAATGATTCTGTTTACCGTGGTTACCCTGGGTCTGACTATTTACCATGCCGTCACCTATTTCGATATGACGCCCCGCGTTCTGCCACAGCAGATTCGTAAAATGGTAAAAGACAGTGTGGTTAACAAATTGATGTACGTTGGCCTGGCAGTGGTTTCTGCCATCATTCTGGCTGCGGCCACCATGGGACTTTGACGGGGATAGGAGTGGGAACATGAGTAATAAACGCCATATCGAACCTCTGTTGTGGAGTCTGTTTGGGGCTGGTGGTACCACTATCGCCTTTTTCTTTCCGGCCATTATTTTTGTGGTTGGTCTGGGCGTGCCTCTGGAAATTATTCCGGCAGAAGCGCTCTCTTATGAGCGAATGTCTGCGTTCTTTCTGGAGAGCTGGATTGGCAAGCTGGCACTGATGGTGGCTTTGGTGCCTTCTTACTGGGCCTGTATTCACCGTATTTACCACGGTGCTCACGATCTGGGTTTCCACCCGGGGGTTGGGGTAAAAATGGCCTGTTATGGTGGTACGTTGATTCTCAGCCTGGCAACCATTGCTTTATTGCTGGTCTGATCAGGTTTTATGAGGGGGCTGAGTAAGCCCCTTTTTTTGGCATAAAAAACTAGGAAGCTTGTTCAGAGCGTTGGCTTTTTTCCTGAAGATAATTTTGCTCGATGCGCCGTTGATTGCGTGCCTGAGCGATTTTTTCCGCTAATGTCGGGTCTCTTGTCAGTAACTCTTCCTGCTCGAACATCACTTGATTGATCTGCTCGTGAATTTTCTGGGTGATGCTATTGACCATTTGATTACGATTCGCCGCGGTTAGCGAGTGTGTCTGGATAAAGCTGTCCACCGCCATTCTGATCATGGAACCCAGCGGGCTGTCATGTTCATCGGACTTTTGGAGAATAAGATCGAGACTGCCCAGGTTTTCGAGTGTCATGATGTGAGTCCTGCGGTTAGGTAAGTAGTGGTTCCCTTTGCATAGAGTCTCGCAAAGTGATTGCATATTTGCTGATGAATCTCTTTGGGCAGAGGACTGACTGTTTTTATTGCGGCCAGAACTTTTTCCAGTTGGTCCGTTGTTTTACAAGCAAGAATTGCGGGCAGAACACCGCCCCATTGGCCTTGTTCTGTCAGTGCTTTGATCATTTCCAGATGATCAGGTGATAAAGACTCAACCTGACGTTGGCCAACGGCCAGATTGCTGGTTGCATTAGCGGTTCTGTCCGATTGGGGAGTTGCCCTGGTTTCACTGACCTCCCGTCCTCTATGACTGGCTTTGTTATTAGCAGGGGAGGGAGCCTCTTGTGCAGGTATATAAGACGTCTGGTTGTCGCCAGTTATTTTTGGAGGCATCTTTTCCATCCCCGGTTTGCCATCATAGAATGTTTTGTAAGTTTTTTGCCTTGTTTACGAGTAAGATAATTTATCGGCGGCTTCAGCTTTATTTCTACCGGAAGCTGCCAGTTTATCCGGGAGAGTCTGCATGCAGAAAATAGTGGTGGTGACCGGCGTTAGCCGGGGGCTGGGTCTGGAACTGTGTCGTCAATATCTTGCGCAGGGTGCCAAGGTTTATGGTTGTTGCCGCTCTCCGGAACAGTCGCAGAAACTGCTGGAGCTGAAACGCAGTGCTGGTTATCAGTTTGAGCTGGTTCCCCTGGATATTACCCAGCCCGGAATGATCCATAACCTGCAGTATGTGATTGAAGAGCCCATTGATATCCTGATCAATAATGCCGGAATTTATGGCCCTTTCGGTCTGTCTTATGATGAGGTGACTGTTGATTCATGGATGGAGGTTTTGCGAGTTAATTCGGTGGCCCCGATGATGGTTACGCAGGCACTGGTGGAAAAAGTAGCCCAGAGTCATGAGAAAAAAATCATCATGATGTCCAGCAAAATGGGCAGTATGGGGGACAATCAGAAAGGCGGGAGTTATATCTATCGCTCTGCCAAAGCCGCATTGAATGCGGTGGCTAAAAGTCTGGCTATTGACCTTGCCGGGAAGGGTATCAGTGTTGGTGTATTGCATCCGGGCTGGGTTCAGACGGATATGGGGGGCGTAAATGCTCCGATTGATACGGAAACATCCATCAGGGGCGTGCGCAAGGTTATTGATCAACTTTCTTTGAAAAACAGTGGCCAGTTCATCAATTATGATGGATCAGTGATTCCCTGGTAAGTTGATTAACCGGTGAAATTTGCATGCAATCTATTGTTCAATCGCTACACTTTTTTGCCCGTTATGGCTTGAGCCTGACGGTTTTGTTTCTATTGTCTGCTATCCCCTCTGAAATTGCAGGCTTTTACCTCCAACAGTCTTTTGCTGGCAATAGCGAGATAAGTGGTGGGTTTGCAGATCTGTTTGCATCAGTGTTGATAGAACCGCTGGCAACGGGGGCAGCGATTTTCTTTATTGAGAGTCGTGATCAGGGCGAGAAGCTAAGCCTTTATGACAGTTTAATAAAGTCGGCGGGTATCTATTTTCCGTTGGCGACCAGTTACCTGATCGTGTTTGTATTAGTCATGCTTGGGTTTAGCCTCTACCTGATACCGGGATTTTATCTGCTGTACAAATTGATGTTTGTGGAGTTTCGGGTTGCCCTTAAGGGTGAGCCTCCAGTGGAGGCTATTCAGGCAAGCTTTAATCAGACGAAGCAGCAGTGGTCCCTGTTATTACTGCCTTTTACTGTATTGCTGTTCACTCTGCTGTTCTCACAATTCCTTATTAGCTATCTATTGATGAGCCCTGAGAATGTACTGTGGTTACAGGTTATGGGTGGTGTTCTGGAAGCGCCCTTTATGGCGTTTGCCGTTGTGGTTGGCTTTCGGCTGTTCAGCTTGACCAGTCAGCGGCCTTTATAGTTTGGGATACAGGGCTTCGATGCTGTTAAACGTATCCTGCAGTTCAAGAAAAAGAGGGTCATAACGTTCCGGTTCCACTTGTTGCCCTGACTGCTCAAGGTCTCCGGCAAGTATTGCCAGTTGCTCCGCCCCGACGATTGCAGCACCACCTTTAATCCGGTGGGCAAAGTTGACAATAAGGGGCGTTTGCTGATTGTTGACCGCTGCTTTCAAATTCAGGATGTCTTCCCGGGTGCTCTGAAAAAACGTTGATAACAACTCTTCCAGCAGGACTTCATCACCGTCGGTGATTTGATGTAAATTTTCCAGATTGATCATAAAAACTTCCTGTACAAATTAAAGATAAATTAGTTTTTCGCCATTAAACGGCAGTGCTTTAGTCAGCAGCCTGTTCCATAACGTATGTTTTTACCGGTGTTGCGATAAGCAGGCCTGAAAAGTTCTCACCTTTTTCACTGCTTGCTATAGTCATCCGTTGCAGAGTTACAAATGTCTTTTGAATCGCTCAAGAACAGCTTGGATAGCCCGGTCGAACACGGGATTCTCTTCCATAATACGGACAGAACCGTCTTTAATTTCCTTTTTGAGTTCACTTCCAGAGCGCTCCGCAACACGCATCCCCGAGCTGTTGACAAAAATATATCGATGACGGTCTTTACTGAGCCGGGCAAGTTTGCAGCTGAGGCGGTGTGAGTCACCTTCGCCAATAAACTCAACCCACTGGCCCGGGTAAAGTCCATCAATAATGACCGGGGTAAATGCGGGTAAATGCTCCTGAGCATCAGCCACTTCGGTCTGTTCATCCGGAAGCAGCTCAAGCTCCTGAGAGGGTTCGGTTGCCTCTGGGGCGGATTCAGACTGGAGCTCTTTCAGACTGAGCCCGGACTGTTCGCAGGAAAGAATTATCTCCTCTGAGTCTTCTTCCGTGAGACTTTCTGTCTTAAAGTCAATGGCATGGTCAACGTCGGAGTCTGTTGCCTGAACCTCTTCTGGTGGTTCGTTGAGTGCAGCAGGATGACTTTTTGAACTCTCAGGCTCTGGTTCCAGAATGACATCCAGATTGGTTTGAAATCCATCAAGACAATCCTGAAATACGTCCGGGTTTTCACTGTGGTCAGAGATGATGGTGCGTATAGTATGCTCAATCAGTAGCAGCACATGCTTGCTCAGTTGAGAATCCCGGCAATACAGCATGCCTGCAGACGTTAAGTCATTTAATAAGAGACGGGCCGGGTGCTTTTTATCGGTTAAAAAAGCATCGTTCAGAATCGCCTGTTTTAAAATCGGGATTTGCAATAGGGCTATGGTTTTTTTTACGTCATCAGGCAGGTTGTGATCATCCAGAATGAACTCAAACAACCAGCCGACCATATTGATAAGGTCTTCATGATGGCGTGAGAGTTTTGAATTAACGCCTTGTATTTCCAGGGCATCTATGACCGAGGTGTGCAGGTTTCTTATTGACACGTGCTGCTCAAGAACATCCAGTTGCAGTGAGCTGAGGACACTGGCCAGATCAATAGCCTTGACCCGGTTAGCTTTGGCCTCAGGGATGAGTTCATCTTCTGCCAGCATGTCTTCCAGCCGGGATACTAGCTTCTCAGCAAAACTATCCAGAAACTGAGGGTTTCCCATATCTGAATAGTAACTCTGCTGAGGCGCTGGTTGTGTTTGATCTGTGGGGCGGGATGAAGATAGTGGATGATGGGTTGGGTCGGAGGCTGGGTTTGCTTGCAATCGCTCAACCGGAGATGAATGTTTGGGTCCCAGCCCTTTATGGATTATTAACTGGTCGACTTTAAGCCAGAGCTCATCAGCCGCATTATTAAGATGACTGGCAAACCAGCAAAATAATTGTTGTTCAATATCACGGTCTGGATGGAGACTTTCCAGAGCCATGGCAAAACTTTCACAGATGCGCTCCGGGGTGGCAGGATAAGTACCGTCATGCCGGGGATAGGTGCTCTCAAGACTGCTTTTGATTCGGCAAATACGTTCAGAGTTGTTACTGCTCTCAAAATTGTTGGTTGCAGAAAGCCAGAGGAGTTGGTGATCAAGTTCAGAATTGTCGAGTAATTCAAGGGTTAAGACACCTTCTTGTGGTGCGGGCTGTTCACTGTCTGCACTGGTCAAATGATCGAGGAAGCTTTTCTTGATGAAAGATTCAGACTTTGTCAAACGGTTTTTGATATCGATCCAGCGCATCATATCCTGATCGTTTTTGATATCCTCCAGATTAGTATTTAATTTGGTAAGTAGAACAGGAAACAGCGTGTCGGACTCGGGGTAAATAATTTCTTGGACCAACTGATTTAATTCAGAAAAAAAAACACTTTGCAGTGGCTTGTTATCACCACCTGGGCTGAGCGGAAAAATGCTGGAAGGCTGAATTGACATGCTGGCCACATCCCTGTACTGCACAATGTCATCTGCAGGGTATGGAATACCCGCAGAGACCACCCATATCACTTTACTAAATATAATTATATTGAGAACTTTTGATTATATTAAGTAGCTATTAATGGGGCGTTTTAACTACCTTCGGCCAAAAAAATGACATCGGGTCAGAGTGCTATCCCTGTCTGAGTTCTTTGGCTATTTCCCTGGCTTTATCAAGGGCTTTGTTGAAGCCGTTTTTAAACAGGTTTTCACGAATCTGTCGCTGAAGTTCTTCCGGCGTAATCTCTCCATCTTCCACCGCTGTTTCAGCAAGCTTATTGTCCTCCTTGTTTTTTACCAGGTTTGAAAACTCCTGTGACTGCATCGGATCAATACGATCTACCGGTTTGACATTACCTACCTGGCCCGAGTTATCAGAGGGTAGGTTTTCGACATCCTTATTGGTAATAAGTGACATGGTCTGGCTCTCCGTTGCCCAGTGCAAGCTGGCTGCTGATAATTGATGAGAATATCGCCATATCTGGCGGCATTGTCAGCTAATGCTTTAATCCTTATAAAGCTCAGTTTAGATTATGAACAGAGATTATAAAAAGGTAGAAGGCCCGGTTTTTTGTTTGATAATGCCTACTGACTGAATGAGCTGACAGCTGGTCTGAAGATCGTAAAGCCACCTGTATCACCGCCGACAACTGAAACTAGTACAGCCGGGAGAATACTATGAGCGGTGAGCATTTTACGTTAACGATCAGTCAAAGCACGTCTGATGCCGGCGATTTTGCCATACATATGAAAGAACCTGATAAACCTGAGCAGTTGTTAGTTCATTTAAGGTTTATGCCATTGGCTATGTTCGATGAGGCGTATCTGGATGATCTTGTCGGTGTGATGGCAAGGAAGCTGGCAAAAAGAATAATTGAATGGCGTGTAGCTCCCGATGACCCTGATGCAATGGATGCCTGTCAAAATGAGGCTCGTGCCGTCGTTCAGGAAGCTTTGGAAAAAATGAAAAAAAATTCAGGCTAAGCATTGGCCATTAAGTCATGCGTTAAACTCCCTATAGGCTAAACAGGGGGCTGTCGGTATTTTGTAGCGTTTTTGATAACGAAATAACTCGCTATGGACATGACCCGCTTCGTGAATACTTTTGGCCGTTACCTTCGGCAGAAGTACGGAGAAAAAGTACACAAAGTTTCGGTGAATGCGTCGTTTACCTGCCCAAACCGTGATGGTACTAAAGGTATTGGTGGTTGTACGTTTTGTAATAACGCTTCCTTCAGTCCTGGCAGCACTAAAGCGGGAGAAATTTCTGAGCAGATTCGACAGGCTCAGGAAAAGGTGAGTGCCCGAACGGGTGCCAGAAAGTTTATCGCTTATTTTCAGTCCTACAGTAATACCTACGGTGCTCCGGAAGATCTCAGGCGCTATTATGATGAGGCCCTGGCTCAGCCCGGTGTGATAGGGCTTGCCGTGGGAACCCGGCCTGACTGTGTGCCGGATCCGGTGTTACAACTGTTGTCGGATTATCAGGCGCAGGGGTATGAGGTCTGGCTGGAACTGGGCCTTCAATCAAGCTTTGATCCTACGCTTGAAGCCATTAACCGAGGCCATAACTTCAGCGATTATGAAGATGCAGTGATCCGAGCCAAACGCTATGGTCTGAAGTTGTGTACTCATCTGATCGTTGGCCTTCCGGGGGAAGAACCTGAAGACAGTCTGGTAAGTTTTGACCGGGTTATTGCTTTAGGTGTTGATGCCATCAAGATTCACCCACTTCACATCGTTAAAGGCACTCAACTGGCCCGACAATGGCGTAAAGAGCAGGTCCGGGAGTTATCCATGGAATCCTACACGGATGTGCTGACAAAGATGATCGTTCGGGCTCCAGAGGGATTACTGTTCCATCGACTGACCGGTTCCGGGGAAAGGCAATACCTGCTTTCACCAGAATGGGCAATGTATAAGTGGGACGTACTTGCCATGCTGTATAAAAAGTTAGAAGCAAATTGTCAGACATCCAATTGAGTCAGTGAATCAGCGCAGTTAGTTGGTAAACGGCGGAAAATAATCAACTACGCCACCAGATAAGTGATTAGCAGGATTGTTCTGGTTGTGATAGCTGATTAAAACATTTGTCCAGCTCTGTTACTCTGTCAGCCTAAGCCTGGCTCATTTTATGGGTTGGTTCCCGCTAAGGAGGGAGCTGCCCCTTCATTCGTTCTCTGGCTCCCTGAAAACACTGTGATAGTTGACTGCATTGCTTGCCAGTTTTTTGCCACGAGTCAGTGGTTTCATAGCCAGCTCCTGACCACGCACCCTATCTACCTGCTTTGCTTTCTTTTAAGCCCAGACCATAAGCACAGCGAGATTGACGTGATGAGAGCAAAGTATGATTTTAGTCAGGGTGAAAAAAAACTTACGCCAAGCAGCTGAAAAAAGCAGATGACCATTCGCATCGATGAGGATGTGATTGATCATTTTAATGCTATGAGCGTTTATAGTGAAATAATTTTTCTAACAGTTGGGTAGTGAGCGGCTCATTTACCACTGTGCAGATTCCAAAATTATGTTTTCCCAAAGCATTAAAATCTACAGCGCTGACACGATCGCTTAGATTACTTGCTTTGGTGAAATCAATTATTCTTTGCATGAGTATTTGGGCTTGATTAAAATCTTGGACCTGAATGAGCAGCTTTTGATTATTTTGGTAGTAATAGGCTCCAAGAATGTTCAATTTATTATCGCCGTTCAGTATCATTTGTATTATTTTAGATATTAAAAAGTTCTGAACGAGATGTTTCGGATTGTCCTGAAATAATTTGTCAGAATTTTTTAAAGATTCATCTCCATTGTCATTTTTTGCAGGTCTGAAAAGTGAATCAGTATCCACAGTACTCCCCTGATGAGCTTGCACAGATCTGGCGCTCAGGGAGGGAGGCTGAACTTCTTTACTTCTTGCAGGGACAAGATAGCTTGCATCCTTGATTATCGATTCAAGCAACAGATGTTTACCATTATCGTCCTTAACAATAATCGCAATATAGCCGGGGCAGTCAAAATTGAATGGTTCTGGTGGCTCGAAATTACCCCCCCGGTATTTCCTGTTAACGGCTGTTGTTGAAACAACCTCGGCACCCTCTTCATCAATGATGGCATGAATTTTTTGACGCATGTCCAGATGATCATGCCTTGTTTTACCTAGTTTCGATAACATGTCTGCCGTTATTTTAATATCACTGAGCTTGCCAATTTCGTTAAGTAATGAAGTGTCAGTACTGTCTATTTTCATTTTAGGCAGTTTTAAGGTGATTTTTTGCTCTTTCGCTTCCAGTGATTGGTCAATCAGTTGGTAAAGTGTTTCAGTATCAAGATGATTAATACCAGTTGATGAACTGTTGACAGGTGTTATTGCAACAAAATAAAGCTTTGCGGTGTCGTGTTGGAATGGTTTTGCGATCGCCGCATAATCCTTTGTAAAGGCATATTTTAAATTCATGGGTTCAGATTTCATCATTTCGACTTCGGCTATCTTGCCATCTGAACACTTAAATCTGGAGGGTGCAGTTTTAAATTTATCAAAAGCATCAGCCCAAATCGTTTCTAAACAAACAACATTACCCATAGAGACGTTGACATCATCACGTTCATCAGGGGTGAACAAGCTGGATATGCGACCTTTGGTTATAGATTTGATGAATGTATCAGTCACATCGGCTACTTTGTCATGTGCCGTAATTTCCAGTTTCATTGTGTTGTAATATTTGGACAAAATTTTAGTAAGGTTACTATCATGACAATGATCCTCTGAAGCAAAATAGTTCACAATAAAACTCTGTGAGTTCTTATCGACAGTGTAATTCAGGCAGAATTGACCCAGTTGTTTGTGGATTTCTTTTTCCAGTGCGGTTGTTAATCGAAGGGGTTGGTTTGTCATGCCCAGAATTTTTTCCTTCACGCCAGCATCATCAATGGCAGCCAACAACATGCCCAGTGCTGAAGCCAGGCTTTCGGTGGATAACGCAGTGCTGCGATTGCCAGCAGGATCTATTAGTGCAAAGGATAATTGCCGAATGCGGTTCTGAACAATAGTTTTGGCACAATCACTGAGGTCGTCAGGTTGAGTTTCGTTGATGATAACTTCCTGGACTCCGTAAGGATTAACGGGGAAAGTACTGGCTGAATTGATCATTATAATATTTCCTTGTTTAAAATTTATTATCTTGGACAGCTTTCCGAGGTTTAAGGTTCCAAAAACTGACCACAGTTAATCATTTGCTTTCATGTAAGTCACTAACAGGTTTGTTGATGGTGCTAACCTTGATTTTTCTGTCAACGATTGTTGACGTTCTTTTGGTTTGGATGAATTGGTACTATTGTTCAGGTAATATTTCTTGCACCTGAGTGTGAGAAAAAGCAAGCAGTAAGTCTATGAATGAGTCTGAATCTCTTTTGATAGAAAGATATTCATACGATTGTTTTGATTTCTTGATAATTAGCGGGTTAAGCATTTAAAAATACAGTCACAATTGTATGCATGATGCAATTTAATAGGCAATGAATTTACTCTTGAATAGATAGGTTGCCTGAAAGAACAGTATATTCTCTGTTTCTTGCTGAATGATATCCTCTAAAAATTCAGGATTACAGGGCTATTAATTCCCTTGTTTCCATCATTGCTTTAGAATAGTTTGTGCTGGTTTAGTAAGAGTCATTGAGTTTTAAAGATGGTTTGGAGTTTTCTTGTTATGAAATCATATAAATGTCTTTAATAAGAAATAAGAATAATAAAATCTTCCGGGTTTTGAAGGAAAAGTTATATTTGATATTATAATTCATCTGCAAAGATGTTCGGGGCTTTCATCTTGAAGTCCCCTTTACAAAATCAAGCCTGCTAAATGGATTAGATAAACTTAAACTTCAGCTTGGTTGGATAATCCTCGGCACATCAAGTCCTATCAATGGGTTACAGGTATATCAATAAAGCCCATGGTACTTTTGCCGATGTTTTACCTGATAGCTGACTATCAGGATAATGATATGCATATAGACTTGGGTAATGGTTACTGCCTCAGAAGGTTCCTTTATGGCGATGCGATCTCTCTGGCCAAACATGGTAACAACGCCAAGATAGCCAGAAACCTTCGGGATACTTTTCCACACCCTTATACCATAGAGCATGCGAGAGCCTGGGTTCAGCATGTCAAGGAGCATGAGACCAGAACCCGCTTTGCTATTGACTGTGGTGGTGAGGCTATTGGTGAGATCGGGTTTGTTGTTCAGCTGGATGTTCATCGCTTTGGCGCAGAGATTGGCTTTTGGGTGTCAGAGGATCATTGGGGTAAAGGCATTATGACCGAAGCACTCTCTTATGTGTGCCAGTATGCATTTGATGAGATGGGGCTGGTTCGTATTTTTGCTGATGTGCAGGCCGGGAATGATGGCTCTCGCCGTGTGCTGGAGAAGTGTGGCTTTGAGCTTGAAGGTGTGATGAAAAAGCATGTCTATAAAGAAGAGCAGTTTATTGACCAACTGGTTTTTGCGTTAGTTCGTTAATCGTTCTTTTTCTCTGCTTCTCCTTCTTTCGTACAGCATAACTTCTACCCCGTTCTGGGTTAGAAGCTATGCTGTACGAAAGTAAGAGAGAAAAAATAAGAGCTGATTTGATTGCTATCGGAGATTTTGCGCAGAAAGCATACCTGCCAATTCTTACTGAGCACTCCACTCATCATCCGTCCATAACGCCTGTTCTCTACCTCGAAGCAGTGATTTAATCAATGAAATTCAAAGTAAATATCGGCTAATTAACTTTTGCGGTGGTGATAAGCCGCTGATTCATTTTAATGGGGATGTTGATTAAAGGTGCGATTGTCAGAAACATCCGTCCTCATCTACTGGCTGATACCAACTGCCAGCAGATTGAGAAGCACCTCCGGTACGGTTATGACCTTGCTTACAGGGAGATACGGCCCAGTGGTTGAACGGTAATCTCTTCCGTTAACTCCTGGTGTGAAAGCACTGCCAGGTCATACACTTCCAGCTCCAGAAGTTTTCGGACATAGCGGCGTATATCCATCGAAGTAATCAGGACGGGCTTATGCTCAAGATGGCCGATTTTGCCAACAGAGTGTTTAACATTTTCCACAAACTGGGCAGAGGTCGATGGGTCAAGCGCCAGGTAGCTGCCTGCTGAAGTCTGGCGGATACCGGAGCGGATGGTATCTTCGACATCCTGGTCAAGCAGGTATACTGGCAGCATATTTTTGCCGTTAGAGTATTTGTAGCTGATGTAGCGCTTTAATGATGAGCGGACATACTCGGTTAACTGAACCACCTCTTTCTCCTTGTGTCCCCAGACAACCAGGGATTGCAGGATGGAGCGGAGGTTCCTGATGGAAATATCTTCGGATACCAGGCGCTGGAATATCTCGGTGATCTTGTTAACAGGTAACAGCCTTTGGACTTCCTTAATCAGTTCGCCAAAACTGCTTTCCATTTTTTCCAGCAGGTAGCGTGTTTCCTGAATGCCCACAAAATCTTCAGCATATTTTTTCAGGACATGTGCCAGGTGGTACGTCAGGATTTTTGAGGAATCCATAAAGTTGACATTGTTGCGCTCAAGTTTGTCCTGCTGGCCTTCAATGACCCAGAGAGAGTCCAGGCTGGGCAGAAACGGATCGCCAACTTCATAAGGGATCTTCAGCATGTCCAGATGTTCATTACTCTCTCTCACGAACAGCGAGCCTGGTTTGAAATAGCCCGATGCGACGGGAACTTCCTGCAGCAGTATGCTGTAGGTGTTCTCATCCATGGCGTCATTAAACCGCAGATGTATACCGGGAAAGGGAACCCCGAGATCCATGTACAGTGATTTCCGGACTTTAAGCAGCTCTTCATTCAGGGAGGTTGTGTTCAGGCTTTTCTGAACAGAGGTAGGGACATCAATAATCAAGGGCAGAGTCTGGGTGAACTCTTCCTGCTGATCCAATCTGGATTTGGCCTCACTGGGTGATTCTGTTGCTGCGGCCATGGCCGGAATGCCGCCATCTTCCTCAGCTGTCCGGGCTTTTTCCACTTTCCTCATCAGAAAGTAGCCACCGCCACCAATGGCAGCAGCAAGAGCCATGAAAGTCAGTGTCGGGAAGCCGGGGATCAGGGCAAAGCCGAGTAACAGTGCTCCGCCAACCATTAGGGCCTTTGGTTTATCGGTAAGCTGAGTGCCTATCTCATTACCAAGGTCCTTGGCATCTTCGTTGGATACACGGGTGACTATAATACCGGCGGTAATGGATATCAGCAGGGCTGGTATCTGGGAGATAAGTCCATCCCCTACGGTTAAGATGGCGTAGAGCTGGAGAGCTTCACCGCCACTCATACCATTACCGGTACCGATAGCGACACCAGCAGTAATGTTGACAAAGATGATGATCAAACCGGCAATGGCATCACCTTTTACGAACTTCATGGCTCCATCCATCGAACCAAACAGCTGGCTTTCTTTGGTCACCAGCTCACGACGGCGCTGGGCTTCTTCCATTTCGATGGCCCCGGCCCGAAGGTCAGCATCGATACTCATCTGCTTGCCAGGCATACCGTCCAGAGAGAAACGGGCGCTGACTTCTGCTACACGTTCCGAACCCTTGGTGATGACCAGGAATTGGACAATGGTGATGATAAGGAAGATAACGACACCAACGACCAGGTTACCCCCTACCACAAAGTTACCGAAGGTATAGACAATCTCACCGGCATCTGCCTGAAGAAGGATCAGACGGGTAGTGGTAATGGACAGAGCCAGACGGAAGAGGGTCGTTATCAGCAACACCCCCGGAAAGGATGAGAATTCCAGGGGCGACTTCAGGTAGATGGAGGTCATCAGAAGTATGGTGGAAATCCCCATGTTCAATGCAATAAGGAAGTCCACCAGGGGGGTTGGCATGGGCAGAATAATAAGCCCGATGATGGATACCAGCAGGCCTGCCAGTACCAGATCATTTCTGCCGCCAAAATTCAGCCCGGGTAACAGTTGTGCCATGAGAGGTGCGCCGCTGCTATGGGGCTGGCTATGGTCTTGAAGATCAGCGGCTCAGTGCAGCTTTTCTCTTCTTGAGCAGGGCTCGCCCCTTGATCCATTTAATAGCCCGAATATCACCACCGGGCTTTGCGTATTTTAGAAAATTATCGGCTGCGCGAATGGATTCTTCAGGCCGTTCTGCCTGTAAGTAGGCGTAGCTGAGCATGCGATAAATATCGGGGTTTTTCTTGTCTATTGACATCAGTGCTTCTAACAGAGCGATGGATTTTCTGGGCTGCTGGTATTCAAGATAATAGGACGCCTGTGACAGCATCCAGGTTTTTAATGACTTATCCATTTCACTCATCCTTTAGCTGGCAATCAATACATTACGGCACATCATTAAATATTCACTGTCGGCTTTGGCTTTTTCGATGACTGACAAAGCTTCTTTCATTCTTTTGGCGTGACCGCTATTCTCAGGCAGTTGCTTTAAAAAGTCGGAAAAAGAGTCCATGGCATCCTGTGTGAAGCGGTAATGCTCCTCCGGGCTTGAAGGGATATTCTGACCGGAAACCTTAGTCGCAAACTCAAATTCAAGGCGCTCATAATTTCGGTTCATTTCCAGAGTCTTCCAAGTGTGACAAACAACATTTTTACCGGAGGTTCTGAAATTTGATTTTGATTTAGGATAGTCTGAGTGCACTAAAGCACTGTCGATCCGTGAAATGCCTGAAATACCGTTACCGAAAGAAACTGGTGCTGCCATGATAAAGTCCGCCTGATAATTTAATCCTTTCGTTCTATCGGCGTGTGTACAAAGTGATAAATGGATTTTTCTCATGTTAATTATTTTTTTGACGAAATACTGGTGAATCCGGTTTGTTTTCCGATAAACTGGTTTGTAACGAACGTTTATTGACACTCTCGACTTTACAAGGCATCTATTCATTAAGGGCTGTTGAATAAGCTGGAGCAGACATGAGCATGGAGGCACGCGTCTGATGGGCTTTATAAGAAATACCCTGATAATCCTGTCCCTTTTACTGGCGATTACCTTTCAGGCGCTGGCGAACTGGTCATCTGAAGAGCCACAAACCAGAAAACATTTAGTGCGTCCCAACGAGACTCTGGAAGTGATTGCCGGAAGCTACGGGTTTGAGGTGAATGAGCTTGCCCGCTATAACAAACTGGATACTACCCAGGCCTTACGGGTAGGACAGATTATCTATTTTCCATCCGACATCGTGTCGGAACAGCCTGACCGTCCTTCAGCTGAGCCGGGGAGAGCCCTGGACGCCAGAGTTTTTCCCGATTCCGCCGGGGACCCTGTTTCCTGGGGGAGACCATTGGATGCCAGGGCGTTTCCCAGGCCAGATGGCTCATCTGTTGATGCCGAAAGAGCACGACTAATGCCATATATAAATGATGGGCAACTGTCCGGGAAAGGGACGAGTTTTTCCCAGTATGGTAGTCAAACTCATTATGCAGCCACATCTGACTTTGATTATAACTTTGCCCAGAAAGACGACCGTCAACAGGCAAATCAAGCTTCAACCAACCCCTACATGATGCGACAACATACACCATCCGGAAATGGTATGGTTCTTTCTGCAGAGGATGCCATTCAGGATGCGATTGATGATTTTGAAGGTACCATTGGTGATGACGAATCACCTGCCCTGGCAGCGTTTGGTGCGCGCCCGTATGCGTATTTTGGCAATGGCGACAGTTTGAAGGAAGTATTGCAGAATTTTGCAGGTAGTTATTATATGCCATCCATCATAGCGGATACGGTGGTTGGAGAGGTTAATGGCAAGATTGGTCCTATGACCCCTGTTGATTTCCTGGATCACCTGGCCAATATCTATGGTTTTATCTGGTATTTTGATGGGCATACCCTGTTTGTTTATGATGGCAGCTCCTCCAGCCAGCAGATTATCAGCTTAAACTATTTACCAATAAAGCAGCTGAAGAAAACCCTGAAAAAGATTGGTATCTGGGACGGTCGCTTTTTCTGGAAGGAACAGCCGAAAGAGGGGCTTGTCTTTATTTCCGGGCCTCCCCGTTATATCGAGCTGGTGTCTCAGACAGCGCTGCTGCTTGATGCGAAAGAGGGGGAGCGTCAGAAGAGTAAGCTGACGGTTCGCACTTTTCCGCTCAAATATGCCTGGGCAACTGATAAGTCATTCAGCTTCAGAGGTCAGCAACTGACAGTCCCCGGCGTCGCCACGATTCTGACCAGAATTATTAAAGGTGGCGGTGTCGCCCAGGTGACCAAACAGGGATTGCCTAACCCATCGGTGACTCCGGCAGAGAGTGTCAGCAGATCCGGTGAACCCGGCATGAAAGATGGCTCTGAATCATCCGCAGGAGACCCGCTGAATGCCGGTGCAGAAGCCGATGAAGTCTATATCAATGCTGATCCGCGACTGAATGCGATCATTGTGCATGATCTTGAATCCAAGATGCCAATGTATGAAGAACTGGTGGCTTCTCTTGATAAACCGACATCGCAGATAGAGATCAGTGTTTCAATTATTGATATCAATACACAGGACCTGAGAGCGCTTGGCGTTGACTGGAGTAATTCTGCCAGCTCAAATGATACCAAGATATCTTTTACTCCCTACCCAAATGCCCCGACGCCAAACTATACAACCATTGTCTCCAGTGCACTTGGCTCCTTTAATGCAAATTTACAGTTACTGGCTGATGAAGGGAGGGTCAAGATTGTATCTAGGCCGTCTATTCTGACACTCGACAACATAGAAGCCATTCTCGATAACAGCAGTACTTTCTATGTGTCAGTTGCCAGTAATGAAGACTCTGAACTATTCCCGGTGACCTCAGGGACAGTTGTTCAGGTTACCCCAAGAATTGTTCGTGAAGAGCAGGGTCGACGTATCCATATGACCGTCAATATTCAGGATGGTTCAGGAAGCCAGGGCACAGAAGACATCGGGAGTAAACTACCGGAAGTGACTAACAGCTCAATTAATACTCAGGCTATCATCAGTGAACAGGAGAGCCTGTTAATCGGTGGCTTCTATAAAGAGCAGGATGAAGCAAAGCTTACCAAAGTTCCGTTGCTGGGCGATATTCCGGTTCTTGGCCATTTGTTCCGTGCAGAGTCAAAGTCAAAGATTAAACAGGTACGTTTATTCCTGATAACACCACGCATCATAGGTTCAACACAAACCTGATATCGGTTAAAGGAGATCATTTTCGTAATGGCTGAGCAGTTAACAGACAATGATCTTCTAGACCGTATTTTATACGTCTAAAAGAACTTGCCATGTATTCTGTCAAAACGCTTTATCAGTGTCGCCGGATTGTTGCCATCGGTGGTGGGCATGGCCTTGGTCGGGTCATGGCAAGCCTGGGATTTCTCGGTGGGCACCTGTCAGGCGTTGTTGCAACTACGGATGATGGCGGGTCAACGGGACGACTCAGGGATGGCAGTGGCTGTATTGCCTGGGGAGATCTCAGGAATTGCCTTAACCAGCTGTGTTCGGATACCCCAAACCTTGCTCGGATTCTCTTTGAGTACCGCTTTAAAAATAGCGGTGATATCAGTGGGCACAACCTCGGTAACCTGATTTTACTGGCAATGGATCAGATGTGTGTTCGCCCACTGGATGCCATAAACCTGATTCGCCAGATGTTACAGGTCGGTGCAGAGTTGATACCCATGTCAGAAGAGCCTGCCCGCCTTGGTGCTATTGTGGGTGGTCAGGAAGTGGTCGGTGAAACGACCATTGATGCTTTGGAGAAGTGCCCGGAGAAGTTGATGATTCTGCCTGCGATTCAGCCGACGGATGAAGCAGTCGCCAGAATAAAAGAGTCCGATATGATTATTTTAGGACCGGGTAGTTTCATGACCAGCATCTTACCGGCGATCTTGATGCCAGAGGTTGCCGAAAGTATTGGTAACAGCAAGGCCCTGAAAGTCTTTGTGGGTAACATTAATCAGGAAGTGTCGGCTGTCGGAAAAATGTCCATCAGCGATAAACTGTCATGGATGAGTGACATGACGGGCGTATATCCAGACGTGCTGCTGTGGCCTGCGGAGAATGAACCACCGGAAAACCTCCGATGCGATATACACACCATGCCATTGGCTGATACCCACCAGCCGGGCGTGCATAGCCGGGAGGCCTTAAGGCAAGGCCTGGATGAGATTGCCGGTGTTTTGTTTCAGCAGATCTGATTAAGTAGTTAACCAAATGAAATCATATATTTCTGACTAAGTTGTCAGTCACTCTGCGGCGTTGCAACTCCGGTCACATAGCTACGGCTATGCTCCCTACGTTGCGCCTTGCATAGCAACTGCCCACTTAGCCAGAAATATACGATTCCATTTGGCCAACTACTTACCGCTCTACTGCCCCCTGCCGGTTACCATGACAAAAATGGTTTTGAACATGACGTAAATATCCATTTTCAGCCATTCCCATGGGCTGCTCAAAGCCAAGGCGTAGGCGTGGTCATAGGCAACTTTATTTCTCACATCATTCAATGTTTCATCATAACCCATGTTGACCTGGGCTAGACCGGTAATACCGGGAACAACATCAAACGTTCGTTCGCTATAAAATGGAATGTTCGTTTCCAGCTTATTGTACATCCCTGGTCGTTCAGGTCTTGGGCCAACAATGGCCATATCACCGACCAGCACATTCCAGAGTTGTGGCAATTCATCAAGACGGGTTTTTCTCAGGAAGTTACCCACTTTGGTAATTCTCGGGTCATTTTTTTGAGCCCAGACAGGGCCTGTTCCTGACTCGGCATCATTGCGCATGGTCCTGAATTTTTTCATCATAAATAAGCGAATATAGTTTTCCTTCTGATAGCCAATACGCATCTGCTGATAAATAATCGGTCCTGGGCTATCAAGGCGAATGGCCAGCGCGATAAAGGGAAACAGTGGCAGGGTGATTGCCAGCCCGGCCAGGGCGATAAGAATATCCATTAATCGTTTGCACATTGAGGCGAGAGGATGGACGTAGGTTGACTCTTTCATGGGTACACTCCTTAAGTACGTGTTTAAATCCTTATGTTTCAGTCGTTACTCTTTTCCATTGGCCTTTGGTTTGGCCTGAAAGATAGTTAATCAAACCGATAGCCATGGCCAGGTGCCCGGATACCAGGTAAAAAAGCACTCTCAATTTCTTATGATCTGGTTGTGATCGACGGAAAATATAAAAGACAGTGATACTGTAAATGCCCAGCTGAATGGCCAGAATAATCTGAAAAACAGGGTAGGATAGAGCTAGTAATGCTGAAGATGCCAGTACCATAAACAGGAACAGCGGCATGAATGGGCGCAGAAACTTACCGGAAAAAAAGTTGAAGGCGATCTTTCCAAACTTGGGATGTAATAAGCCAGCGTGACGAATGGCTTGTTGAATATTGCCGGCAGCAATTCGCTTTCTTCGCTGGAAATCCATCTCATTGCACGCCTGCTCCAGCTCCATGGCGATGATTCTCGGGTCATAAAGACATTGGTAGCCCTTCATGGTTATTTGTACCGGAAGGGTGAAATCATCATTGATCGTGTCTGCGGGGATCAGGTCAAACAGCTCACGGCGAAAGGCATAAAATGCACCATGCACCCCCAGGGTTGCACCCAGAGAGCTTTCTCTTGTTTTAATGCTTCGCTGGTACTGCCAGTAAGCCTGCTCACCAACACTGAGTGATTTTAAAAAGTGGTAGCTACCGCAAATGACCCCGGTGTTTTCATTGCTTAAGTGAGCCGCAACGATTAAAAGACTATCGTTTGATAACAGTGATGATACATCGGAGAGGGCAACCACGCTGCAACGGGAGAGGCTGATGGCTTCATTCAAAACAGCGACTTTTCCACTGTTTTCAGGCTTCTCTACTACGGATAAGTTCAGATGGTTGCATTCAGGCTCGGCCAGTGTCTCCTTTGCCAGCTGGGCTGTACCATCCGTACAGCCATCGCATACCAGAATCACTTTCAGTTTATAGTCCGGGTAATCAAGGGCAGCGAGGTTTCTGAGTTTTTCCTGAATAGTGCCTGCTTCATTATAGGCGGGCATGATCAGACTGATGCTTGGCAGCATGTGATCAAGAGGCGTGATGTGGTGGTGTCGTTGATAAAAGTTGGGCCGTGTGTTTTCCAGTCCCTGTGTCATCAATTTCAGAGCGATGGGATAACCAACATGGTGATATACAACGACCACGCCTGCCATGAAGAAGGTAATCAAGGCCAGCCACTCTATCATAGTGGCCTCCCGCAATACAGGTCATCGTATTGACTGATCATTCTCTCCAGGTTGCAATGGTTAACCACAAAGCTGCGTGCCGACGCCTGTTTTTCTTTATTGATGCCTGAACTGAGCTGTATTTTGAGGGCGTTTTCCAATGCCTGTGCACTTTCAGCCTTGATCAGGATACCGCTCTGTGGATCAACCGCTTCACGACAGCCACCCACATCGGTCAAGACAACCACTCTCTGGCAAGCCTGGGCTTCCAGCGGCGAGAGTGGCAGGCCTTCTTTTTTTGAGGCAAGACAGAAAATATCAATAGCGTGGTAAAAGCCGGGCATATCATCAATGACCCCCAGAAAGTGTACCCGTTGCTCCAGGTTAAGCCGCCTGGTTAGCTCTCTGAGTTCATGTTCAAGTTCGCCTCCCCCGGCAAGGGCGAGGTGTGCACTGTCGGGTAGTCTGGAAAAGGCATGAATCAAAAGGTCATGGCTTTTAACCTCGGTAAAGCGTGCCGCACAACCAATAATGGCGGCATCCTGGGGGAGATTCAGTCTATTTCTGGCTGCGGTTTGGTCTGCTGGCTGGAATTTATCGGTATCAATTCCATTAAGAACCACGGCTGGTGTAAAGAGCGGAATATGCTGTCGAATGCTGGCGGCAACCAGTTCTGCATCTGCGGCAACGGTCGGTTTAAGCAGGTGGAAGCAGGCCGCTACCAGCCAGCGTCGTGTTTGCTGGTTAAGATGCCAGGCATCGTGCTCAGTATGCACATGGCCACATCCGGCCAGTTTAGCGGCGATGCCACCATAGATAAGCGGGCCTACATGGTGGGTATGAACCACATCAATATTAAGTTGTCGTAAAAGTTGTGCGAGCCTGGTCACCGTCGTGAGACTCAATCCGGGAGGCTTGGCCAGAAAGTGAACCCTTTCCATGCCCTGAAGTCTTGGCCAATGTTCAACGGCTTCAGATTGCGTTCCTTCAAGACTGATAATATGAACATGTTCCGGGTTTCTGGCTTTTCGCTGTATGTCTAAAGCCATTGTCTCGATACCGCCCGGGGCAAGGTGCTGGACTATCTGTGCTATAACGAGAGGCGCTGTCATGATGATACCTCCCCCTCGTCGAACCAGTCTTTTTCCGGATCGTAAACCAGCGTTGGTGCTGTGGGCATTGATGGTATCCTGGCCAGAACAGGAACACCTGCAATGCGTTCAATACTGTCCTGAAGTCGTAAGGTGGTATCCGATATTTCTGAAATCGCCGCCAGACCAGTACCGATACCCAGACCGGCAAAGATACCTGCAACAATAAATAACGACGCCGGCAGCGCATTAGGACTGCTGGGAGTGAAGGGCTCGTCGATGATTTTAACCTGTTCTGATTCCTGATAAGAGCTCAGGTCTTCCGTCACTTTTGCCATGACATAACGGTTCAGAAAATCATCATAAAGTCTCTGTTTAATACCAAAATCACGTTGCAGTTCAACGAGAGTCCGCTCTACATCAGCAAACTGCTGCACTTTACTCTGGAGCTGGTCGGTTTGATCTTTAATATTTTTCACTTCGTTCTGCAGGCTGTTCACTTTGGCCTTGGCTTCCTGAACCGCCTGCAGCTGAGAGGCCAGTATGGTGGTTTGTCCTCCCTGGGTGTTATCCATTGAAACGGAGGGGGTTGATGACGCCAGGTTCCAGAGACGTTGAACATCTTCCGTTTTTAACTGACTGCTTTCTGCAATCATTCTCTGGCGTTCAGCCTGCAATCTATCGAGTTCTCTGACCAGGGTCTGAACTTTGCTGTGCCTCTCTGTATAACGTGAGCGAAGCATACTCAGAGTGGTGCGGGTGTTAATAATTCGTTCTTCAAGTTTACCGATAACGGGGTTGGTTTGAGCCAGGTTACCATTGAACTCTTCCATTGCCGCTTTGGCACCGACCAGTTCAGTCTCTTTTTCCATTAACAGCTGGCGGAGTTCGGCCAGTCTGGTTACGTTTGCTTTATGGAGTTCCGGAAGCTCCAATGCGAACCTTGCCTTGTAATCAGATAGTTCCAGCTCTGCCTCAGAAAGCTCCTTGTGTCGACGATCTACCTGATCCTTTAGAAACTGGGTTGAGGCAACTTGCCAGGATTTTTGTGGTGCCTGAACCAGAGTAAGGAAGTGTTCAGTCACTTTGGTCAGCAGTTCTTTAATATCGGTTTTGTTTTGACTTCGATAATAGATTTTGACCAGGTCACCGCCGAAGACGATGGACAGTGAACGTGATAGTTCATCAATGGCCTCATCTATTTGCTCTTCAGAAGATTTATAGTCGATAAACCCAACAGCTCTGGCAACACCCTTTAATACCTTGCGACTCTTAAGGAGTATTTTCAGTGCTAATTGCCGTTCTTCCAGGTTTGTGGATATGGTGAAGTCTTCCAGAATGGGATTTAACTCAGTGGTATTCTGAAGCAGTATGGTGGTGTGTGCTTCATAAAATTTGGGGGCCATGAAGCTGGCAAAAAAACCAATCACCGGCATGATCAAAATAGGCACACAAATAGTGTAACGGCGCCGCCAGGCTGCGCTGAGAAGTCGGAAGAGGTTTCTCAGGATTTCACTGGACACCCTTACCTCCGGAAATATCATTGCCCACCGCATGAATAGTGGCTGAATCAAGATCCAGTTCAGGTTGGTAAACCAGCTCTATTTTTTCGCTGTATTGCTCCAGTATATCTTTCAGACTCTGTAGCCTTGCCCAGGAGTCATTCAGTGTTTGGAAGGGTTGCCCGGCAGAAGAGGGAGCTACGGAAATAATGATGTTGAGATGCTGGCTTTCGGGTAATGAGTTAAAAAAGAGATCAATAACCTGTTTATGTTGATTATTAACCTCTAATTCCTTTTGAGTGAAATTAATAGACAACTGACGACGATACCTGTTTTTGGAAAAAGGTAATGCGTTTTCTTTTTCATTCATTCGCGCGATAACATCGGCAATCTGCTGTGTTGATCTTGTTTGCTCATTTTCCATCAGGGCCTGAACATTCAGTTGTGATTTGCATCCGTAAAGGAGTGACATGCTGAAAAACATCAGTACCGCAAGGATGCGGGATTCATATCGCTTAATCACGGTGACTTCCCTGTTATCAGCCTCATATTACTCTTCAGTCAACTGGCTCAGTGGCAAATTGTCATTGATTGACAGTTTTTTGTCCTTCAGTGAGTAGTTGATTTTCCTGATTGGTAATAGTGTTAGCTTTCATGACACTTTCTAATAATAAATACAAGCATTTATGCTTCATTATTATTAATTGTAGCTGCTGTTTTAACAGGGAATTAATTTAATGAGCAGTGTGTTTTTAACGTGATAAGTGGTTGATCAGTGCTTCCAACTGCGTGGCTCTGTGCTGCCATGATTCGGTTGAGACCCTGTTCTGCCTGCTGGCTTTCTCCTCCCGCAGATCATTGGCCCTCAAAATGACTCTGGAAAAGGGTTCTTTAGGTGACTGAATGGCCAGAAGATTCTCATACTCTCGAACCGCAGGAAAAGAAGTGGCAGCGATGGGAGTACCCGAGGCAAGATATTCTCTCAACTTCAGGGGATTACAGGCCGCTATCTGTTTGTTGTTGCGAAAGGGCAGCATGGCGACATTCCAGTGCTGAATATAGGAGGGCAGCTGATGATGGGGCCTGGCTCCCAGAAAGTGTACATTTGGCAGAGCCTGAAGAGATGAAACATCAGTTTTGATATCGCCAATAAAAACAAATTGCCAGCTGGGCAGGGCAATGGCGGACTGGGCCAGTATATCTGTCTCCAGCCAGGCAGAAATACTGCCGTAGAAACCGGCAATAGGCCCGTTTTCCGGAAGATCATGGGGCCTGGCTGCCGGTGATGAAAACAGCGGGTAATCAACACCGTGCGGCAGAATAATGGTGTTGGGATGAGTAAACTTCCTGGCCAGTGTTTTGCTGACCACAAGAATCAGGTCAACCTTTTCAGCCAGCTCCTGTTCTAATGGTTTGACCATGGTATGATCAACGCCATCAAGGCCTTCAAAATCATCACCACAGTAGTAGATAGAAGCCCGTTCATTCAGGCTACCCACCATATCGACGGCAGTGGGCAGTGAGAGCCAGAGAATAACCTGATCAAATCCTTCCTGCTCTATTGCCCTGTTAATGTCTTTCAGTAAAAGTCGTTTGTTCAGTAGACGAACCCGTTTGGAGCGGTGAAAAGGAAGAACCCTGGGATTGATGATAATGGGGGGGATTTGCTCTGAGGGTGTTTGCGCAGGTTCACCAGCACGCCTAATCATGGCCAACATTTTTTGCCAGACTCTTTTTATATCCCTTAACGAAAACTGCGGCGACCTCATGCCAATGGAGTTTACCCAGATGACCCGATGCCTTTTCATTAAATGGCTGATCAGGTGCTGGGTACTGGAAGGTAAGCCTCCCCAGTCTTCGCCAAATACAATGAGATCAGCCATTGTCACGCTCCGATGGCAAGTTCAGTGATTTGATGACCCTGGCTGGAATCCCCCCGGCAAGAACACCGGGAGGTAAATCCCTGGTGACAACGCTGCCAGTGGCAACAATGGTTCCCGCTCCGATGGTTACGCCCCCCATGACTGTAACGCCAGCCGCCAGCCATACATCATCCTGAATAATAATACTGCCTACCTGATCATCCGTATCCGGCTTTCCCTTTGCCCTGGCGGCCGGGTCAACAGGATGCCCGGGGTACCCAACCAGCCTGACTTTAACGGCGAACCGAACGTTATCGCCAATTTCAATCCGGTCACCGACAAAAATTTCATTTTGCCAACTGATACCGACATTGTTGCCTATTTTCAGTTCCGGCTTTTTATTGCCTGAAGCTCTGCCACTGATGGTGGTGTGGCCGGAAAGACGACAATGGTCACCCATGGTGATGGTTAATGGCCCCAGTAGCAGCGGCATGCCTGAGTAGAGATAGAGCTTCCCCGGGACATTGGCAAGTTGAGATTTGAACAGCGGTGTCCAGTAGAAAATACGAATCAGACTACTGAAAGCCCCGGTAATCATTTTATGCAATTGATACATTAAGCCGTGGGCAGGTCTGATTACTGGCATTTCAATGCTGCGAATGGATTTCAAAAAAGAGAATAGAGCCCTTCCTGCGACAGAGTCACTGTTTTTTATTCGGGCTTTCAGGCTGTTTAGCATGTGGCAAACCCTTGCCGTGTATGGTGTCCGCTAATCCATTAACTATAGACGCTTTTTCTGTCTCTGCGTTTTCTTCTTCGGCCGGATAGTGATTGTCCATAAAGTTGGCAATGGCAATACTGATTGATGTAATGATGTAGACTGGCCAGAGAAAGCCCTGACTCAGAAAAGATCCGGAAACGCAGAAACCAACCAGTCCTGCATAGGTTCCTACGGCGATAGCGGTCATATGGGGATCGTACTCCGGTGACCCTTTATTTCTATCCAGGCGCGTCAGGGAGCTGCGTATCGACATGAAAATGGTGAAAATCATAAAACCGAACAGGCCAAAGCCAACAAAGCCGGATTCTGACATGACCTGAAACCAGGTGCTGTGGGTAACGTGGGCCTGACCCTCCGCCCGGCTGTGGGTTGCATAATCCCAGTAATTATCCAGGAAGAGAGATAGACCAACGCCGGTCATCGGGTTTCTGAGGGCCATGTTAAAAGCCGCTTCCCAGGCGTGGATACGGCCCATCGCTGATGCATCAACGCCCTCCTCTGCGGCACCCCCGGATTTACGGTCGCTGATGCCCGCAGCGGCCACCAGAATCATCAGGCTAAAGCTGCCAATACTGATGAGCAGCAATTTTGATTTGATGATGCGAAGACCAAAGATACCAAACACGGCAACCGTCGCCAGTAAGCCGCCACGGCTTTGCGTCGCAATGATAGATGACACAAAGATGACAATACCAATCAGGCCAAGCAGCGTTCTGATCTTGCCGGTGCCTTTGGTGGTTGCCAGGGCCACGGCATAGCTCATGGGAAAGCTGAGAACCAGAGAGAGGTCGTTGGGGTCACCCAGACTGGTGCCCGGAATGGTGACACGGGTTTCCTCGACCATACCGATACCGTTGGCATTGTTATACAGTGTGACACCGCCCACAGCCAGACCAGAACAGATGATCAGAAAGTGCGCCAGCTTGAAGTGCCAGTGCTCGGTCATCAGCCACGAGATGGCCAATACCATGATACCGATTTTCATATAAACACTGGTGAAGCTGCCAAAAGCGGTGGGGGGATAGCTGGAAAATGCGATACCAATGACCACCCAGCCAAAAAAGCGGGCAAAAATGGTGTGTTCATGACGCCAGTAAACCTGAACTTTCTTGGTCAGGATAATGTGCCAGGCCAGCACAAAATAGGACCCAAGTGCGGTTAACAGCGGGATCTTGATGGGGTCCAGCTGAGGAAAAACCTCATGGAGCCGGAAAAATGAGAACATGATAAAAATCAAACAGACCACAAAGGGTTTTTTAAGAATAAATATCAACCCCAGCGGGATCACTGCCAGCGGGAGCAGGGCTATAGGGTGTGGAAAGATCAGGCTTGGCAGTGCTGCAAGAGCGCAGTAAACGGTGACGGTTGCTGTCTGGTAGCGATTAACAAACAGCCGTTCAAGGTTGGGTAGCCGCATCTTTAAAACACCCTAGTGCCTTAAGTACTTGAGGGTGGTAAAGAGCGGGCGACGAAAGAACAGCAGCTGAGTGGCTGAAAACAGGAGCACTCCAGCCAGAATCATCAGAAATAGTTGAGCTGCCTCATGTACCTGGCCGGTCAAATTATCCCTAAGCAGGAGTAACCCTCCCAGCATAATCATGGCGCTGCAAAAGCTGGGTAAAAGAGCGTGCAGGAAAGACGACGATTTCAGCTCGAATGCTGGCAGCATGAGTTTCAGGTGAACAGCGAAACTGATCAGGTTAATGCTTAACCAGGCCCAACATGCTCCTTCAACACCATATTGGATACCAACGAAAAAAATTGGCAGGGTCAAAATAGTTAACAGTAAAGTATGGCTATTTTTTTTCGGTTCACCAATGGCCGTTATACCGGTAGCCAGCATTTCCGACAGCATTCGGAATGGGCTGGTCAGGCAGAGAATTTGAAACGGTACAATTGCCGCAGCCCATTTATCAGAGAGGACCAGAGTGATTAATTCAGGCGATATGGCACACATACCGAGATACATGGGGAAAAGTACCAGACTGGCAAGCTGAACGGATTTATGCAGATATTGCCCGGCAACATTACGTTCATTCTGAAGCTTGGCAAATGATGAAAGCCCAAGGTGGTTGAGAAGTTCGCCGATCTTGTCGCTGGGAAGATTGGCCAGATTCCTGGCAACAGAGAACACCCCCAGATCGGCTTTGCTGAGCAGGCGGCCAATGCTGATGTTGCCAAAGACATTGACGAAATAACGCAACACATCATTAACGGTGGCGATGCCACTGAATCCTGCCATTTTGGCAAAACCCCTGAAACTCAATGCAGGCCGGACCCAGCAGGGGGCTATTAGGTTATAGCCAATGGTCAGAGCCAGACGCATAAACAGATGCCCCAGAATCAGTGACCATACGCCGCAACCGGAGGCAGCCATGGCGATGGTGACAAGGCTGGTCATCAGGGCGGTATAAAACTGGACTTTTTCCCGCTCTTTGAACAGCATCCTGCGGCTTGCCATGGCATAAGGGAGGGTATGAAAGATCATAATAAGGTGCTGGCAGGCGACTGCCCGGACCAGAACGGTCACTCTTGGTTCATCAAAGAAGCTGGCAATAACCGGGGCGATGGAAAAGAAAACGCTGAAAAAGACCAGACAGGAAACAATGTTAATCGTGCAAGCCTGCCGGAGCCGGTCTGTGGTGAGCTCTTCTGCCTGAATGATCGCTTTGCCGATACCAAAGTCTCCCATCAGTGCAAAGATACCGATAAAAGCCATGGTCATGGCCATAAGGCCATAATCATCAGGTGTCAGCAGGCGGATCAGAATCAGTGTATTGAGCCAGGTGAAAATCTGGGCCACAAGGCGCAGGATCGCGCCAACTTTCAATCCTTTGATAACATTCTGTCCAAGTTCCATTGAGTTTATCCAACCGTTTGAGAGCGATCCTGTTTCTTATTAGCCAGGCCATGGGCAGGGGACTCTTTGATGAGGTTATTGGGCCAATCGTACCCTTTTGCCTGCACGGCTTGCTGGTAGACATCAAGAATCTTTGGCAGGATTGCCTGACTTGAATAGTTATTGATCACTGTCGCAATACAGGCTTCTCTGATTTGCCACTTTACGGCCTCTGGCAGTGAGTCCCAGAACAGCAGTAAATTGCTCATTGCATTAAGGTCGCCAATCGGAGACGTCCAGCCATTGAAGCCCTGCACAATAAGGTCCGGAAGTCCGCCCAATGGAAAGCTGAGGACAGGCACACCATGAGCCATGGCTTCAAGCGCCACCAGGGGCAACCCTTCAAAGCGGGAGGTGATACACAACAGGCCAATATCGCGCCAATGGGCTTCCATGGATTGAACCTGTCCCATGAACATGACGTTATTGACCTGCTGCTTTTGCAGCATTTCTTCCATTGGGCCACTGCCATAGAGCCGGAAGGGGAGATGTGGCTGGTGCTTGGCCAGTTGCAGAAACAGGTCAGGACCTTTCTCGTGACTCAACCGGCCAACAAAGGCGATGGCTGTTCCCGAGGAGGGATAATGTTCCGGAACCTCCACAAAGTTATCAATCCGATGGGGAGCACTGATCCATCTTCTGGCAATCTCATCACTGACGGCAATATTTTCAGATATGGGGCTGCTCAGCTGATCAAGCAGTGAATATAGCCGGACCATACCTTCACCCGGATCACCATTATGAAAGGTGGAAACAACAGGCGTCCTTGTGACTACCGAAGCCAGGCGGCCAACAATACCGGCTTTGTACCCATGGGTGTGAAGTAACAGAGGCTGTGTGTTTTTGAGTGCTGAGATCAACCCGGGCAACTTGCCGCTGAGGTAGCGAAAACGGAGGGCCGAGTCTGTTAAGGCCTGTTCAAGAGGGTGTTCAGCCTGATATTGCTGGTAAAACCAGATTTCTGCAGGCCAGCCACTGTTTTTCAGCGCTTTGCCAAGTTGGTAAACATGGGTCTCGATACCACCTGCCTGTCGGGAGTCCAGGAGTATGACAATGGGATGATCAGTCATTATTGTCTCCCGGCGTTTCATAATCTCCGCCCTCTACCTGCGTATTACCCGACAAGGCACGCTGACTTGATATGAGGCTGATAAAGTCGTGGGCGGACAGTGGCTTTCCGTAGTAATAGCCTTGTCCTTCCTGACAGCCTTTGTTAGCCAGGTAGGTTTCCTGTTCAACAGTCTCTACACCCTCAGCCAGAACTTTCAGGCCGAAGCTCTTGCCAATCTGAACAATCGCTTCAACGATGCCACAGTTTTCGCGGTTATCAGGAAGATCTTCGACAAAGGATTTATCAATTTTGATTTTGTCGAAGGGAAACTGTTTAAGGTAACCCAGCGAGGAGTAACCTGTTCCAAAGTCATCAAGTGCCAGTGTTACCCCAATGTTTTTCATATTCTGGAGCTGGGCTTTCGATGCTTCCAGGTCATCAATAATGGAGGTTTCTGTCACCTCAAGCTCCAGGGTTTCAGGGGGAATCTGGTATTTATTCAGTAAAAAAGCGATTCGATCAGCAATATTCTGATCCTGCAGCTGAATGGCCGAGAGGTTGACGGCCAGACGCAGGTTTTGATGACCGTCAAGGTGCCACTTGTTTAACTGTTGGCAGGCATTCTCCAGAACCCAGTTACCAATAGGAATAATATCAAGACTGTGTTCTGCCATGGGAATGAACATATCCGGTGAGATCACCCCTTTCTCCGGGTGATTCCAGCGCAGCAAGGCCTCGGCACCCACCAGCTCGCCTTTTTGATAGTTAAACTGTGGCTGGAACGCCAGGCTGAGTTCGTGGTTTTCAAGGGCCTGGTGGAGGTCCATTTCCAACCGCTTGCGCTGGCGGATTTCGGTATCAATCGTGGCTACATAGAACTGGTAGCGGTTGTGGCTTCTGGACTTGGCCATGATCATGGCAAATTCAGCCTGCTGCAGGAGGGTGTCGACATCCTCACCATCATCAGGAAAGAGCGTTATTCCGACAGTAGCACTGATGGTCAGCTGCTCATTGTTAATCTCGAACGGTCTGTCAAGCTGCCTGATCAGAGACTGGGCCATCTCAGCAGCCTCGTAGGGCTGTTCGATCTTTGATTGGATAATGGCAAACTGATCTTCACCTAATCGACCAATATAGGCTTTATTGCCGATGCAGTTTCTAAGGCGATCCGAGACTTTTACCAGAATATGTTCGGCGGCATTGAAGTTGACTTGGGCATTGAGGGATTTAAAGTCATCCAGTCCGAGGCAGAGAATAGCGATGTTCTCATGCTTGTTAGTGGCCTTTTGGATAAAGGTATTGATCTGGTTCTGCAGGGTGCGGCGATTTGGTAGTCTGGTCAGGTAGTCATATTGGGACAGCCGCATGATACGGGCTTCTGCTTTTTGACGCAGACTTTGATGGTAGTTAATGGATGTTAACAGTTTATTGGCCGTTCTGACCCAGAGACCTAACTCATTATTTTCATTACCTTCAGGCACAGGCAGCTGCTGTTGTCCCGGTGCTTCAGGATCGATACTTGATAAATGGCGAATCAAACGATTCATGGGGCGAGTCAGCAACGTTGAGCAGATCAGGTACATCAACAGAGCCATTGCTATGGCCCTGATTATCCCGGCAAATACCACAACGACGGATCTTTGAATAAACGCCTTACCTTCGTAGGCCGTATCAATGGAGAGAATCAATTCCCCAAAGTGTTCTTTCCCTGATTCAAGTGGCTGACGGTAGGTACGGATGGAGTCAAAAATATAGTCAGAAAGGAGGCGGTACCGGGAAGCAAAAATGGGCCTCTCTACCTTGGCCAGATTTGCCGTATCATCCAGTCGTATTGCTGCCACCTGCACCGACTTCATTTCCAGCAGACCATTGAGCACTTCTTGTCCCATATCGGTATCCAGACGATCAACCGCCTTGCTGGCGGGATCATGAATCATTGCCAGCAATTCCCGGGCTTTTCGATCAATATCAGCGCTGGACAGGTGAGCATCCAGAAACACCTGCACAAGGCTTAGTAATATGCCTAATGTGCAGGCACAGAGAAGGACCGCTTTAAGCAGTTTGATGGATAAGTGTTCTGCAGAATGCACGCCCTTCTGGGTATCCATAAAAATAACTTTAATAATTAGCCATCGATTCAGAGTTATTTGGATACAGCTTCATGTCTGAATGCATTAAGGCGTGTTGTCTGGTTGGTATTTTTTACAGCCTTACGAATTAACTATAGGGTTTGCTCAGATTTGTGTTTTATAAAAAAATGAAATTTTAATTATTTTTTAATTCCCGAGACTATTTCATGATCTTTTGCTCTTTTCTTTAAAATATGACTTTTACAGAATGCATCTCTGTTCTTTTGTCTAATCTAATTGAATGTGTGTTGTGTAAAATTATGTTTTACTTTTATCAGGTAAATAATAAGAAGTATTGAAGTTGGGAGTAACAGGTAATGGATTACGCGACTTATCAAGCCAGCAGCTGTGATATTATTGAATTGCATAACAAATTCAATGCAGAGACAGTGAATGAGGTTAGAGGTCACTTTGATCATTTAATTAAAGAGTGTGCAGGAGATGTCCTTGTTGATATGAGTTCTGTTAATGAACTTGATTCTTCAGGCATCGGTGCGCTGGTTTTTCTTTATAAGCGTCTAAAGACTGAGAGCAGAAATCTTGGATTGCTTGGTGTTAATGGAAAGCCTGACGAGTTATTGACAATGCTCAGGATTAACCAGACGATCAAGCAATATGAGAGTATTGAAGAGTATCTGTCGAAAAAATAAATTATTTTTATTTTTTTCTATTTTGATATCGGGTGGTAAATCTGCCGGGTATCTGTTTGTTTGTTTTTTATTTCCTTTACTCTCCTCATGCTCATTTCTATGGCCATTTCATGCTGACCGTGATTTTAGCCTTACAGTTGATGAAAAACGCAATATCAGGGATATTAACCGGTCTCATGTGATTAAGTTATTGAATATCAGCCAATCCAGATATATTGAGCTCAAAGACGCTGGTGGTGAATATTGCCTTCCCGGGCAGATGAGCTTAATCAATGATAAGCATCGGCTTATCAGGCATGAGATTGATGGTGACCTTCTGGGCGATGCCAGTCATCAACTCAGTGAATCATTTGTGGCCCTGGAAAAGGTTCGTTTGATCATGGAGGCGATGGCTGAAGATGGCGGATGCCCTTTACAGTATGCTTCAGGGCTGATTCAAGAGGGCCACAAACCATTACGGTCGAAAGACTCTGTTCTGGGGCTTTCAGACTGGCCAAGACCTGTAAATTTATGGCTGTTTATGCGGGTGCCTCAATGAAGACTCTCCATTGCACAGGTATTTGCAGCAGGCTATTGCAGACTCTGGCAGTTTTCCTGTTATTCGTCGTCTATTCTGGCGGAGTACTTGCCAATGCACCCATCGAAAAAGGTGGAGTGTTCCTCATAAAGCTGAGTGATGGTGGAGAATCTGTGCCGCTTCTTCGAGTTGATGAGGCGGTGGCAGTCACTTTTCCTGATGGAATGGTTCTCAATTTGATGGGAATGGATGAAGAGGCTGCTTCCTCTGAAATACTCAGTAAAACTGGTGAATCTTATAATGTAGAGAGCATAAACTATATTGCCCCGGAACGTTTGATCAACATTGCCATCCTCGGTGATATCCAAAATCCCGGGAAGTACCCTTTTCCCATTGACTCATTGTTAACCAGTCTTAATTCGTACCACACTTTTTTTGACGATACTGATGTTGATGCAGATTTTACCCTGATCAGGAACAGCCAGCATATTAAAGTGCCAGCCGCACAGTCAGGGGAATGGCAGCTGGAAGCCGATGATGCTGTGCTGATTTCTTTACGGGAGAAAACTCCTGAAAAAACAGTTGATCCGCAGAAGCAGACGGGCAGTAAAAAAGAAGTTTCACCTCAACCTGGTTTGAAAAACAATCAAAGCGCTGGCATAGAAGCTCACATGTTGGCTGCACCGGTAAGCGAAGAGGAGACTGTTCTGACGGGGCCAGAATCGGCGACTGCGGAGGTGGCTACCCCGGAAGTAGCTGACGTATCAGGCGTTGAGGTTGATAAATCATCAGGGCGGACGAGAGACCCTGTACATTATCAGTTGCAGTCAGGGGATATTCTGGTTATAGGGCTGCCGGGGGAAGAGGGGTTTAATACGAACTTCCTTATTGGCAGAGATGGGACTATCCACCTGCCTGAAGTAGGGCAGTTGAAAGTAGCCGACCTTACGTTAAGGGCTGCAGATAAAGCCATTTATACGGCGTTGTCCGATGTGTTTCTCGGGCTTGATAAACTGACCATTCATTTGAAGGAAAAACGGCTACTGATCACTGTATTGGGTTTTGTCAACAACCCGGGTGAGGTCGAACTGCCCAGTACCGGTAATATCCAAATGGCGATTACCGAGGCAGGGGGCTTCGTTGATGGTGCCCAGCTGGATAGGCTTCAGTTGAGAAGGGATGGTAAGAAAAACGTCTTTAACTTTAAACGCTATCTGGATACCGGGGACCCCTCTGTTCTTCCGGAGATAAAGTCTCTGGATGAGATTTTTGTGCCTACCTCACCTGGTTTGAGCAGTGTGCACGGAGAGCCCAGAGCCGTAGATGATAAGGCGCTTGATTCTGTTTCTGACAGGACCGTGATCAAGGTATTTGGTGAAGTGCTGAAGCCCGTTAGCTTTCCTTACCAGGAAGGCATTAATGTTGTGGATGCCATTTTGAAAGGCGGGGGGGTTACCCGCTATGCCAATGTTGAACAGATTCGGTTGCTTTCTGGTACAGAGCCCAAGCTGTTTGACCTTAAGAAGTTTCTTGACAGTGGAAAAGATGAAGATTTACCAATGTTGGAGCCGGGATCAACCATCTATGTTGCTCAGCAGGTTGATTCTGTTTCTGGTGGCGCGCGTAAAGTGTATGTGATGGGACAGGTTCAGAAGCCCGGTGCATTCGAAACATCTGAAGGCGTTGGTTTTCTGGATATTCTCGCTAGCTCAGGGGGCCCTACCCAATATGCCGATATTCGTTCGGTCAGGATTTTGAAAAATAATGGTACAGTAGTACCATTTAACTTTCAGGATTTTACCGAAGGACGAACCAGCAGCATACCCTCGATTGACTCGGGCGATGCGGTGTTTTTCCCCGAAAAAGGTCCTGAGGATGATAAGTCCTGGCTCAAGCTTGAAACTGATGACTCACTGAAGATACTCGGGGCTATTAAAAAGCCCGGCCGCTATGAGTGGGCACCTTCGGTAGATTTTATGGATTATATCAGTAACGCTGGTGGCCCGACTGATAAAGCAGACCTCGCCCATGTGAAAGTTATTAAGCCAGGCCCCAATGATCAGCGGAATATCATTGAGTTCAATATGCAGGAGTTTATTGAAGTTGGTGGGTCATGGTCAGATATGCCTCAACTGACGGGTGGTACAACGATCGTTATTCCCGAGTTGCCGGAGAACCCATCAGCCAATACTTCCAGCTGGGTTAAGTTACCAAAGGAAAATGCCATCTACGTTATGGGTGCTGTTAAAACACCGGGGCGCTACGCTTTTAACAATGAAATGGGCTTTCTGGATATAGTCGGTGCTACTTCAGGACCTTCAGAAGAAGCAGACCTGAGCCAGATTCGAATCGTTCATCGCAATGAGGGAGCCCCCAGAGTCACCAAGTTTGACCTTGTGAGATATTTTGAAACGGGTGATGACAGTTTGCTACCAAAAGTGAAACCCGGTGACTCTATCTTTTTCCCATCCAGAGCACGTAAATGGGTTGAGAAAAAACCTGAAGATACGGTCAGGATTATGGGTGCTGTTTTTGTCTCAGGCCGTTATGAATTTACCAATAACATGACCATTCTGGATTTACTGGCAGAGGCGAAAGGACCAAAGGAGACCGCTTATGTTGAGAAAATACTCATAGTCAACAGTTCCTGTTGTGAGAACCGGACGGCGACATTTGATCTGGTGGAATTTATGAAAGACCCGGATGCTTCACGGTTACCGGTGTTAAGGGCTGGTGATACGGTCTTTGTGCCAGAATTATCACAATCAAACTGGAATGTTCTCATGGGGCTGGTTGCTGATGCGGCCGCTGTTTTGACGGTAATTCAATTCCTCACCAATCTGGGATGGTTTACGCCATGATCAAGCTACCCATTAACTATCTGGAGATTGAAGAGGTATATGGCAACAGTATTGGTAAAGGGTTGCGTTCGGTCGCTATTACTTCCGCCAATGCGGAAGAGGGCTGCAGTACCCTGGCTTATGCGTTAAGTCAGCGCAGTGAAATCGATGGCAAGCGAACGTTACTGGTGGAAGTGAACATGCTGCACCCTGAACTGGGTGATATTTCCGGGCATATTCATACCGACTGGTTGCCCAATCCTCAGTCTGCTGATGGCTGTATTATGCGTTCGGACGATGTGAACCTGGATATACTGCCGGCTCCTTGTGATACGGATGTGCTTGGATTTCGCAGTATTACCAACATGAGCAAGCTTATGGAGCATTGGCTGGAAAACTATGACGCGGTGATTTTTGATACCTCCCCGGTAAATGCCAGGAATCGTAATAATATTCCCGCAGAGTCCATTTGTGCCATGGTTGATGGAACAATCATGATCGTCATGGCTGGAGTGACTCGACAAACACAATTCAAAACAGCACTGGACAGGCTGACCCAGCATGATGTGTCATTAGTAGGTGTTGTTTATAATGATTTTCTAAATCCTCGTCTGGCGGATGAAATTTGCCGGGAAACCCGTCGCCTGGACAACTGGTTTCCTAATGCCATGCAGAAAGTCAGAAATTACGTTAAAAAATCTTCGTTCTTTAATATTGACCTTTAGGGGCTGTGTTCCCTTTGGTTATCTGCGTCATCAAACAGGTTGTCGTAGCACACAGTGAAATATCAAAGGGGCTCTGCTGGTAGTGTTTTGTCCCGTAGATAGATGAAAACGGTATTGTTTATCAGGTAGGGGGCGTAACACCAATCTCAATGGTCGGGCCAAGGAATTTAGGGCCAGTATTGAGAAAATGTACCTCCAGCACAGCCAGCACTCTGGCAAGCATCTCTCTGGCTCTATTGCTGATATCAATGTCATAGCCCTCGCCAGCATTAAAGGCAATGGCGTCAATATCATGATTCATGGCGATATACAGAGCCCGCTTATTGTGTGGAGCCTGGGAAATAATAGTAAAGCTATCCAAATCAAAAACATGATGTGCCCTGAGAACGGAATCAAGCGTTCTGAAACCGGCATAATCCCGATATATGCGTTCTGCAGGGACGCCTTTCTTGAGCAGGTCACGCCTTATGGTGCTTGGTTCATCGTAAAAACGGGTGCTGTTATCGCCGCTGATGAGAATGTAATCAATCTTACCCGCTTGGTAGAGTTGGAAGGCTGCTTCCAGCCGGAGCCGGTAGTGGTCATTAAAGCCGCCCAGGCGAGAGTATTTGCTGGTACCCAGCAAAACACCAACCTGATTATAGGGGAGCTTGCTCAGGTTAGAGTACAGGGCGTTATTGGTTGCCCTGGCCACCATCAAGTTGCAAAGTACAGTCAATGCCAGCAAGACAATGGTAGAGAGAATGGCCAGCCTGACAAAAATCAGTACATGGGGTATTCGGACACCCATCGTATACCTTCAATGCGAGTCACATCATTCCTGAGTAGATCACATTGCGTACATTCTATAAAGCCAGTGAATCAAAAAACTCTCTATTTTTAATCAGACATTCGTCTTAGCTCATCAATCATCAGCTTTGTTATGGTTTTGCTGGGCGCATCCGGTATGCCCAGGCTTTCGGCAACCGCCGGTGGCCTGAAGCCCCTGATGTGAGCATAAATCATGACGGCCAAAGGATCCGGGTTTGATGCGCGAATGGCCAGCTGTTCGGTCAGCATCAGGTTCTGATAGTTTTCATCAGCCACATAGATGACCGGCTTGCCCCGGTAGATGGCCTGCTGGGCGACGGATGATTTATGGACAATAACCGCAGAGGCAATGGTGCTCAGTGATGCGGTGGAATAAGTGCCGTGGTGTAACAGATGGACATTGCCGTCCGATTGAGCCTCAATGATCCTGCGCTCAAGCTCACCATCAAACTTGGGGTGATATGAAACCAGAAAAAGAATGTTGGGCAGCTTCCTTGTTGCTGCAATAAAGGTTTGAAAAGCCTTGGGATAGCTGCTGCTGTAATCACCGGCAAACAACACTACAGGCTGCTCCGGGTGTATATTGAGGGTGTCGCGTAATAGGAAAATATCGGTCTCATCATAGACTTTGTCCCAGTCTTCCAGTGCGGGCTGTCCGGTAACGGTCACTGCTGCTCCCAGGGAGGCAGCGATGCTCTGAAAGCTAAGCGCGGTGGTTTTACTGGGGACATGGAACTCGTCCAGGTAGCTCAGCTCTTCTAAAAAAGGCTGTACATAGCTGATGGAATCAACTGGCTCAAAATTATCATAAAACGCGATGACCCTGGCACCTCTTCTCTCCCAGATATTGGCAATCTGAGCCTGTGCCCGACTTGCCATACCGGTATAGACAATTTTGGTCGAGATGCTTTCAGCGAGTTGGTAAACCAGCTTCTGGTTAAGCAGATGGTCGCGATTTTCATACAGCGCTTCGTTGTGGGTCAATCTATCGAATGGAATCAGAGCCGGGTCATTTTTGAAGACTTCAGCAGCACGGCCCATCGCCAATATCCGGTAGGGAATATTGGCGTTTTTCAGTTTTTCCTGAATACGCAGGAAAGCGTTGCTTTCCCCCTGGTCATAGGCCACGAACAATACCGCAGTTTTGATATAGTCCGCATCGCTGCTGTAAGAAGTCGGTGCAAAGAAAAGCCAGAAAACAGAGAAAATGATGGATGCTGGCAGATATTTCAGCTTGTTGTTTTTCACGTGAGGCTACCCCGGAGAACTTCCTTAAAACTTTTTCTTCCTAAGAATCAAGGTAGGAGTCCCGCCGGGGAGTGTAAATCTGACTATTTCCGAATCAGATGAACGCCCATTTCAGCGTGATGAGTGTATGGGAACTGGTCAAAAAGGGCGATTTTTTCGATTCTATGGGTCTGGCAAATGGTTGACAGATTTTTCCTGAGCGTTTCAGGGTTGCAGGAAATGTACAGGATATTGTCGAAATTCTGCACCAGCTTTTCTGTTCCTTCATCGAGACCTGCCCTGGGAGGATCCACCAGAATGGTTGAGAAATCATAGCTGTCCAGGTCGATCTCACTCAGGCGGCGAAATGCCCGTTCCCTGTTCATGGCCTGGGTCAACTCCTCACTGGATAGACGGGCGATTTCTACGTTCTCTACATTATTCAGCTTAAAGTTTTCCCGGGCCGAATGGACTGAGGTTTTGGCAATTTCAGTGGCCAGTACCCGGGTAAAATGTCTGGCAAGCACGCAGGTGAAATTACCATTTCCGCAATAGAGCTCTAACAGATCACTGCTACGGTCGGACGTAATCGCTCGTGCGGTGCCACTGGCCCAGGCAAGCATGTGCTCATTAACACTGGCATTAGGCTGGGTAAAACTGTTTTCTACCTGGGTGTAATAAAATGGTTTGCCATCCACGGTCAATGTTTCAGTGACATATTCTTTATCCAGCACCAGTTTCTGTTTGCGGGCACGTCCAATAATGGCAATGCCAAACTGTTCCTGCAGTGCTGTTGCTTCCTGTTGCCACTGATCATCCAGCTGGCGGTGATAGATCAGTGAAACCAGGGCTTCCTTTGTCTGGGTGGTGAGAAATTCAACCTGAAAAAGCCGTTTCTTCAGATGGCTGCTGGCGATGATAGCCTCCATCAAGGGCATCATTAACCGGTTAATGGTTTCGGAGCCGCTGGGAAAGGAGGTGACTTCAAAGGGCTGCCTGGTTTGTGGATCGAACATTCGGTAGTAGCAGTGATCGCCCTCATGCCAGACATGAAACTCTGCTCTCATCCGGTAATGGTCCGACCTGGAGCGGAAAAGTTCCAGTTCAGGCATATCGAATTCGGCAAACTCGCTGCAAATGCTGCTGGCCTTTTGGGCCAGTTGCTGTTCATACCTTTCGGGTTGGACTGTTGGTAGGGACATAGCGCTCGTGATCAAATAAAAACGGCCCATATTATGGGCCGTAATAGCATGGGCGTGAAGCGTGGTTTATGATTGATTTGAGTGGCCATGCATTGACTGCTGGATGTCTTTTCGGATCTGCTGCATTTTTAAGGCGATTTGATCACTGCGATGGCTGATCAGGATCATTCTCTGCTCAAATCGTTGCAGAACATGGCAGGCTGCCCGGAGTTTGTCAGGAAGTGTTCGTTGAAGATGTTCAAGTGAGCGATCGTTGGGCTTGTTCATAGCCCAAGTATAGATGTGAGGTAGGGTGGCCGGCACGTTCAGGGGAAGAAAATGCCGGTATAAGGAATCAGGCAGCGACAGCCACGCTCTGGCTATTCATGCCCATGGCTCTTGCGGTGAGTTCTGCCAGCAGTTGTTCAATTTGCTGGCGATCGGATGCCTGGCTATCCGACGTCTTCTGGGCCCTGGCTTTGCGGTGCCGCTCAATGGCTTCGCGGATGCGTTGTTCCCGTGGGTCAAGCTCAATAATGATCTCTGGTTCAGCCGCTTTCACTGGCTCAGGCTGCGGTTCAGCCACTTCGATCTCAACCGTTACGGGAGCGGCTGGTTTGCTGTTGAGGAGTTCAACCGCATTGCTGTCTCCTGACAGGACGGCGTTGGCTGCTGCCTGAATGGCTTCAAGCTGGGCCGAAATGTCGTCGCTGAGACAGATGTTGTTCATTTGCACAACGGCATTCACCTGAGAGCCGTTTTCCGGTTTTGCCACCAGCTTTTCTTTCCGGGCTTCTGCTGCGTTTTCCTGTGCGGTAGAAACATCCAGTTTGATGTCCGGTGATCTGACGCGTTCAACAGAAACAGGCGTCACTGGTTGTGCAATGCCGGGCTGTTGTGGTGTTGCGGTTTTCTCTTCCGTCTGCTTTTTCGGCTCTGGAGAAATCTCATCAAAGTCATCCATGTCGCCGTCGAACTCGTCAAAGATGCTGGCAAGCTCTTTTTCCACGCTGGACTTGCGGGTTCGTGTTTTCTTTTTAGGCTGGATCTTGACGGTGCTGGTTTTATAGCCACGGAGACTGCGAGCACCCAGCGTTTCAATGGCTTCCTGTTCAAGCGCGTTCAGCTCATTGCGGTCTTCTACGAAATCCCACTCTTCAACGACAAAGCCATCCCTGCCGTGTACACGGATCTCCTGGTATAGCGGGTAGTCAAGATTCTGCTCGGCTGCAGCCACCATTTTTTCCCATTGGTCAACCAGGTCATTGCGGGTTGACCCAACATAGACTTGAGAGGTGGTTTTGTTGGTGACGGTGAAGATAATCAACGCTTAAGACCTTGCTGTGACTGAAACAGGGGCGCGATTATACCTGTCAATTTATCCCTGTGCAGGGGTGGAAAGCTCGTATTTTGTAGTTTTTTTTTACGATGTCCGGTTTGATTTTGAAGCCTGGTCGATGACTTTATCGTTCACACGAAGACCCATTGCGCTAATACGATGCAATTGTCGTTTAATGCGGTAACTTGACGAGTTTATTAGGAATAAGTCGCTTCCAGAGCAGCTGTTGTTTTCAGTTGTTGTCAGTTGTTGTCAGCTGAGGAAAGTATCAGGTTCCATTGCCATCACGATGGCATCTTCCCAACCCCTGCCCATGGGGTAATAGTTTTTCCTGATGCCGATCTCGCTGAAGCCTTCATGAAGATAAAGGTTGAAGGCTTTGATATTGGAGCGGCGGACTTCAAGCAGAATGGTGTTGCAGCCAGACTGTCCTGCTGTCTGCAGCATGTGTTGCAATAGCTGCCGACCGATACCTCGCCGTTGAAAAGATTTGTCCACCGTCAGAATCAGAATGCTGGCTTCGCCGGCTACCGTCATCATGACGCAGTGTCCTACAATTCTGCCATCAAGCACTGCCAGTTCGCAGGTATAGCCGGAGGACAGGCTGGCGGAAAAGTGTGCTTTTCGCCAGGGGTGTTCTGCTGACTGTTGCTCCACGGCATTGACCTGTTCCAGGTCACTTTCCAGCATGGGGCGAAACGTGAGTGAGGGTTGTGTCATGGTTGATGATTTATCTGAATCGTTTGATCTTCAGGCATTGCCCTGTGTGTCTGGTGTTTTGGTGAGTAGCGGAGCCAGATCCTGCCATGCTTCCCTTTTGAGTATGGACTGTTTCATCAGTTCATTCAGCCCATGGGTTACAGCAAACCACTGGCCTGTATGAGTGCCCGGCTGGATGCCCCGTAGTTGCTCAAAATCTTTTTCCGGGTCCATAACAAACTTGGCCGCTGACTGTCCAAATAACAGAATCACCTTTCTGCGGGATAAGCCGTATTGGTTGCTCAGATAAGCACAGACGGCATCGGCGGCAGCGTAGTCATCCTGGCTTAGTTGGCTCAGCAGGCCCCGGCTTTCGCTCATGGGCCAGACAAATTCACGAACAGTCTGTGCACCTTCCGGGTTGAGCTTGAGTGCTCTGAGAATGTCATCTAAAAGGCGTTGATGGTAGCGGCTGAATTGGTTGAGCCCGGAGTGTGGCATTTCGGCCACCACAAGGCAGTCATCGCTGACGGGTTTTATCACCAGACGGAATTTGCTGACGGAGCCTGACAGCTGTTTTACAGGCTCTGGTGAAGGTTGAGCTTCCTGTTTGATGTCCTCAACAGGTTTGGATGGGGTAATAAATTGCCCAAGGATATCTACTGGCTTGGTCGGCGAGTATCCTGTCTGGGGCTGCTCTCTGGCATTCTGCTGGTTAAACGCTGAGCTGATTTCAGTGGCAGAAACAGCCTGAGCTGACTCTGCTTCGGCAAGTGCCCGGGCGTCCTCTGCTATCCAGTCAAAAGGTCTGGCCGGTTGAGCATTGGTCAGTTGATACCTGGGAAACCAGGTTTGTATGCCCATGGCTCCCAAATAGTTCTGTCTGAGTTTTTCCCGGTGGGCAATCTGAATGTTTGCTGCAGAACTGTCGACAGCCTGATCACTGTTGGATGGTGAAGGGTGGTCAACGGTTTCGCCCTGCATGTCGGTTCTCAATGGTTGCCGCTATTTACGGTTACTGCTCTCTGGGAGGCTGTCCGAGAATAGACTGCCCTACTGCGGTGGCAGAAAATTGGTCTAAAAATTCCGTTTTGTTCGGCAAATAGCCCCGCTATTCACCTCACAAAACGAAATTTTTATCCTCAATTTTCTGCCATCCTCGCTACGGGCGCTATTCTCGGACAGCCTCCTAGGTTAAGAGCAGAAGGAAGATTAAAACGCCAATAATATCATTGAAAGATCCTGTTGGCATTTTAATCAAACCAAATTGATTAAACCGTTCCCCCGGTTTGTGGATTGGCTTTGGTGATATCGGCTTCCAACAGGTTGAGGGCATGGATGTAGGCTTTGGCGGAAGCAATGACGATATCGGTGTCAGCCCCGGAGCCATTGACAATCTGCCCATTTTCCTCAAGCCGGACAGAGACTTTACCCTGGGAGTCAGTGCCCGTTGTAATGGCGCTGACGTTATACAGTGCCAGCCTGGCCCGGGAGTTGGCCAGCTTTTCAATGGCTTTGAATATGGCGTCAACAGGACCATCACCGCTGCTGGATACCGTCTGCTGTTTTCCGTTGATTGCCAGGGTGAGTGTTGCTTCCGGTGTTTTGCCAATTTTTGAGCTGGCATTCAGATCGATCAGTTTATATTTCTCCACCAGCTCGCTGCTGCTGCGGGCATCACTCACCAGTGCCTGAAGGTCATCGTCGTAGATTTCCGATTTTTTGTCCGCCAGAACTTTAAAACGCTGGAAGGCATCATTCAGGTCGTCCTGGCTGCTGAACGATATGCCCAGTTCCTCCATTCGGGTTTTGAAGGCATTGCGACCAGACAGTTTACCAAGTACCAGCCGGTTGGTATTCCAGCCGACATCTTCGGCAGACATGATTTCATAGGTTTCCCGGTGCTTCAGTACACCATCCTGATGGATGCCAGACTCGTGGGCAAAGGCGTTGGCTCCCACGATGGCTTTGTTGGGTTGAACCGGGAAGCCGGTGATGGAGGAAACCAGTCGTGAAGCCGGTACAATCTGAGTGGTGTTAATACCGGTGGTTACTCCCAGACAATCCGACCGGGTTTTAATGGCCATGACAATCTCTTCAAGCGAGGCATTGCCCGCCCTTTCCCCTAATCCATTGATGGTGCATTCAACCTGACGTGCCCCGTTCACAACGGCAGACAGTGAGTTAGCTACAGCCAGGCCAAGGTCATTGTGGCAGTGAACGGAGAAGATGGCTTTATCAGCGTTTGGGATACGTTCCATCAGGGTTTTGATGGTTTCTCCAAACTGGTGTGGCAGGGCGTAGCCAACGGTATCTGGAATATTGATGGTTCTGGCACCGGCATCAATGGCTGCTTCAATAATACGGCACAAAAAATCTATTTCGGAACGGCCGGCGTCTTCACAGGAAAACTCAACATCGTCAATGTGGTTTCTGGCCCGTTTGACGGCAAATACGGCCTGTTTGATCACATCGTCCGGGTTCATACACAATTTGTGCTGCATATGGATGGGAGAGGTGGCAATAAAGGTATGAATCCGGCCCCGTCTGGCTGGTTTCAGGGCTTCGGCGGCCCGATCAATATCTTTTTCCAGTGCCCTGGAGAGACTGCATACGGTGCTTTCCGTGATATTGGTGGCAATGGCTTTGACGGCTTCAAAGTCACCCGGGCTGGCCATGGCGAAACCGGCTTCAATAACATCTACCCGCAGTTTTTCCAGGGTTCTGGCTATGCGTAATTTTTCATCACGGGTCATGGCTGCGCCGGGGCTTTGCTCTCCATCGCGCAGGGTGGTATCAAAAATCACAACTTGATTGTTGTTCATGGTGTATCCCTTGCCTTTGCTGTCCGAAAGGCTGGTCAATTTCTTATTGGCTATGCTGCTGTAACTTGTTTTGTCTGCGCAGCAATCTTGTCTGGCAAGTCCGCTTTATCAGTGGTCTTGCGGTTTGGCCATCAAGGCCGGGTATTGGGGGAGATAGTAATTAATATGCCCTAAGGCAGTAGTAGAAGTAGCAGGCGAGCAGGAGCGAAGAAAGTTTCAGGCAGGAGAAGAACTCCCTCCTGGTAAGAAGTCTTATTATTACTTTTGATATCAACGTACAGTCTTTGCCAGTTTATCACGCTACTCATTGCGCCCTTCTCTTGAGGGAAATACGTAGATCGGCCAGGTAGTTGTACTATAAAGGCAGAGTTTGCAGGATACAAGATGGATATGGGGTGGTGGGCATGTTTCATGCCCACTCATTTTTATCATCAATGAGTCAGAGGGTGTTCTGACCATTGCTTCAACAGGTCTATCCAGGCTGGATGATCATTCAGGCAGGGAATGAGTTCCAGTGACTCACCCCCGGCTTTAATAAACTCCTCTTTGGCCCCAATGCCGATTTCTTCCAGCGTTTCCAGGCAGTCAGAAACAAAAGAAGGGCAGATAACCAGTACTTTTCTGGCTCCTTGATCTGCCAGTTGCTTGAGAACATCCAGAGTATTTGGCTCCAGCCACTTGGCTTTTCCCAGTCGGGACTGGAAGCTAACGCTGTATTTATCGATCGGGACGCCTGCTTTTTCAACAAAGGCCTCTGTTGTCTGATATACCTGATGTCGATAGCAGGTTTTGTGGGCAATGGAGGTTTTCTGGCAGCAGCTTTTATCTTTCAGGCAGTGATTGCCGGTTGGGTCATCTTTTGTAATGTGGCGCTCTGGTACGCCGTGGTAGCTGAACACCAGGTGATCAAACTCTTTTTCCAGCCAGGGCTTTGCACTTTCGACCAGCGCCTCAATGTAGCCATCGTGATCATAGAACACCGGGTGGACGCGAAGCGGCAGGGTGATGCCCATTTCCTGCATCAGGCTTTTGGCCCGTTCAATCACGGTTTTTACCGATGACATGGCGTAGTGTGGGTAGAGTGGGAACAGCAGGATCTCTTCAATGCCCGGTTGCTTTGCCAGATTGCTCAGGGCCTTTGCCATATCCGGTTTGCCGTAGCGCATGGCCAGCTCAATCGGGATGCTGGTGCGCTCTCTGAGCTGTTCCGCGCACTTTTCGCTGTTGACAATGAGTGGTGAGCCCTGCTCAGTCCAGATGGCGCTGTAAGCTTCAGCGGATTTTGCCGGACGGGAAGGTAAGATAAAAAGGCTGAGGATAAGCCTGCGAATCACCCATGGCAGGTCAATCACATGCTTGTCCATCAAAAACTCATTGAGATAGTTTCGAACATCTTCAACAGATGTGCTGTCCGGTGACCCCAGATTAACCAGCAAAACGCCTCTGTTTTCCATGGGCTAAAGAGCTCTCTATGATTTGTCAGAAGTACCGCCAATTCCTTTTCATTGTTCAGGTTGGATCGTATGGGTGGAGTACTTCAGGATTGATTAATTGACAGCGAGTTTAACAGCTTTGCAGAGACTTTGGTGAGAATGGTGTCATTTCTTGTTGGTTGAGAGTTCCGGCCTCTGTTCAGAGGCCGGAAACAGGCTCAGGCCTGTTTGCGTCCGGCCCAGTAAAGAGTGATAAAGCCAAAGACAGCGGAGAGTATGGAGCCAGCCAGTACGCCGATGCGATCTGATACCAGGTAGTTGGTATTCACGTTTTCAAAGGCCAGTGAGCCAATGAACAGACTCATGGTAAAACCAATACCGCAGAGTATAGAGAGGCCGTACATCTGGAGCCAGCTGGTTCCGGTGGGCAGTTTGGCCAGTCCGGATTTAACCGCCAGCCAGCAGAAGCTGAATACGCCAATCTGTTTGCCCAGGAAGAGGCCGGCCACAATCCCCAGGGGAATTGGGGTAAACAGGCTTTTGATCTGTTCGGCATTCAGTTCAAGTCCGGCGTTGGCAAAGGCAAAAATAGGCAAAATGACATAATGAACACTGCTGTGCAGGTTGTGTTGCAGGGCTTTCAGCGGTGATCGACCGCTGCGGTCAACGGTTTTCAATGGAATGGTAAATGCCAGAAGCACGCCAGCCAGCGTAGCGTGAACGCCTGACTTTAGCACGCAGATCCAGAGCAATACGCCGACAACCATGTAAGGTCCGATCCTGGTAACATCCCTATGGTTGAAGAAAGCCAGGATTGCCAGTAAGACAGAGGCAATGCCCATGGACATCAGAGATAGCTCTTCAGTGTAGAAAATGGCAATGATAATGATGGCACCAAGATCATCAATGATGGCCAGGGCCAGAAGGAATGTCATCAGTGATGCGGGTGCGCGTTTACCGAGTAAGGCAAGAATGCCTACGGCAAAGGCAATGTCAGTGGCGGCGGGGATTGCCCAGCCTTTAATGGCAATAGGGTCTGAGTAGTTAAAAGCAACATAGAAGAGTGCCGGTACCAGCATTCCGCCGATGGCACCAATACCTGGCAGTATAACCTGAGCCGGAGTACTGAGTTCCCCTGCAAGCACTTCCCGTTTAACTTCGAGGCCGATCAAAAGGAAGAAAACTGCCATCAGACCATCATTAATCCACAGCAGCAGTGGTTTGTGGATATCCAGGGGGCCTGCGGTAAAACGGATGGGGGTTGATAGCAGTAAGTCATAATACTCTGCAAAAAACGTATTGGCAGCGAGCATCGCCAGTGCCGAGGCAATAAAAAGCAGTACGCCAATGGCGTAATCCTGCTGCAAGAAGCTATGAAATCGTCTGGCAAACATGTTTTCTCCAGGTGCCCGCTATAACCGCCCGTAGCCCATTGATTACACCAGTATCTCCGTAAGGATTTCATGCCAGTTGTTGCTTGACAAGTACGTTGGTCCAGCGGGCAAAAAATAGCATTCAGTTTATCTGCACTGAATGCCGCTTGGTATTACGGGCTATTACTTATGGCGGCAGTACGGAGTAAGCCTATAGGGTTATTGGTAGTTCAGGCCGCAGGTTTGCGGGCAAGGGTTACGCGGTCATGACCGGCCAGATCGGTTTCTGTGCGAATTTGTGTGAAGCCTGCCCGGGAAAGGATTGTCTGGACAGGGCTGCCCTGGTCATAGCCGTGTTCTAACAGGAGCCATCCCCCGGGCTTCAGGCTTTGCAGTGAGTGTTCGGCAATCACACGAATATCGTCCAGTCCATCCACTCCAGAGACCAGCGCTGACAGGGGTTCATAGCGAACGTCTCCCTCTTTCAGGTGCGGGTCATTGCTGCAAATGTAGGGGGGGTTGCTGACGATCATATCCATTGAGCCTTCAGCCAGTGGTGAACACCATGAGCCCTCAATAAATACGGTATTCCGGATATCATTGATCACCGCATTTTCTGCCGCAACAGCCAGGGCGTCCGGGCTTTTGTCGATAGCGGTAACTTCCCAGTTCGGCCGTTCCTTTGCCAGGGCAAGGGCTATTGCGCCGGTACCGGTTCCCAGGTCGGCCACTTTCATTGTTGATTCGGTGTTTTGATCCGGCGTGCTATCTAAGCCAAGTGCCAGCTCAACCAGTAGTTCGGTGTCTGGCCTTGGGATCAGGGTGGCTTCGGTAACTTTTAACTGCAAGCTCCAAAACTCCCGTTGCCCGATCAGATAGGCTATGGGATGTCCTGCTTTTCGTTGATCGACGAGCTTTACCAACTGAGCCATCTGTTCACTGGTCAGAAGCGCTTCAGGCCAGGTGAAAAAATAACTGCGAGGCTTGTGGAGAACATGTGCCAGCAGCAGTTCTGCATCAAGCCGGGGAGTAGGGCTGGCAGAAAGCATGCGGGATGCTTCTGCCAGAGCGGTGTCAATTCGGGCGCTGCTCATGACTTATTCGCCAGCCAGACTGGCCAATAGCTCAGCCTGATGCTCCTGCAGCAGAGGGTCAATAACCGGGTCCAGTTCACCTTCCACGATTTCCAGCAATTTATAAAGAGTAAGGTTGATACGATGGTCGGTGACCCGCCCCTGGGGATAGTTATAGGTACGAATACGCTCAGAACGGTCACCACTGCCTACCAGACTTTTCCGGGTATCACTGATCTCTTTCGCGGCAGCGGCATCCTGGGCATCCTGGAGTTTGGCCGCCAGCCAGGTCATGGCTTTGGCCTTGTTTTTGTGCTGTGAGCGCTCATCCTGGCATTCAACCACAATACCGCTTGGCAGGTGGGTGATACGAATGGCTGAGTCGGTGGTGTTGACGTGCTGACCACCGGCACCTGATGAGCGGTAGGTATCGATGCGCAGGTCTTCCTTACGGATCTCAATCGCCTGTTGTTCATCGGGCTCCGGCATCACGGCAACGGTGCAGGCAGAGGTGTGGATTCTGCCCTGGGATTCAGTCTCAGGAACCCGCTGTACGCGATGGGCTCCCGACTCAAACTTCATTCGACCGTAGACGTCGCTGCCAATAACGCGGGTGATAATCTCTTTATAGCCGCCGTGTTCACCGTCGCTGGCACTGATCACCTCAATTCGCCAGCCGCGTTTTTCTGCGTACCTTGAGTACATTCTGAACAGGTCGCCGGCGAAAATGGCGGCCTCATCGCCGCCTGTTCCGGCACGGATTTCCAGAAAGGTGTTCAGGCCGTCCCTTGGGTCTTTGGGTAACAGCAGCACTTCAAGATTCTGTTCCATTGCTGGCAGCTGTTGTTCGCAACTGGCCAGTTCCTCGCGGGCCAGTTCCGTCATGTCCGGGTCGCCTTCCGCCATCATGGCTTCGGCTTCGGCTTTGTCGCTGAGTACCTGGTCATACTCTTTGTAGGCTTTAACCACCGGTTCCAGTTCAGCGTATTCCTGGGAGAGCTTGCGGAACTGATCCTGGTTACCAATAACCCCGGGGTCACTCAACAGTGCGGAAAGCTCTTCGAAGCGCTCACCGAGGTTTTCCAGTTTGACGAGAATGGACTCTTTCATGATGTCTGTAAAAGGTGTCTATATAAGGGTGGATTCAGAATGCCATCAGGCATCCTGAGTTGAATCGGATTGACGACTGGGGCTCAGGCCCAGAAGTTTCTCGGCCCACTCCAGCTTTTCATGTTGCCCTTTTGCGGCAGCACTTTTCAGCTGTACGCTGGGGTGGTGCATCAGTTTGTTGGTCAGCGAGCGGGCAAATTGCTGCAGTACTTCTTCCGGACTGCCGCCTCTGGCCAGCCATTGCAGTGCTTTCTCAAGCTCCAGGTCTCTGATCGCTTCGGTGCTCTGGCGATAGTTGCGTAACAGGCTGACGGCATCCAGCGCACGCAGGCGGGTCATGAACTCAAAGATATCGGCCTCAATCATGCGTTCAGCCTGTTGGGCTGCATTTTTGCGCTCTTGCAGATTGTCTTCAATTGCATCCTGCAAGTCATCCACTGTGTAGAGAAAAACATCAGCCAGATCACTGACCTCGGGTTCAATGTCCCGGGGAACCGCAATATCCACCATAAACATGGGTTTGTGTTTTCTCTGCTTCAGCGCCTTTTCAACCGTTCCTTTGCCGAGCACCGGTACCGGGCTGGCGGTGGAGCTGATAACAATATCGCTTTCATGGAGTATGTGCGGCAGGTCCGATAGCAGGACGGCTTTTCCGCCAAACATGTCGGTCAAGCGCCGGGCTCGCTCCAAGGTACGGTTGGCCACGATAATATTGGCAACGCCCTGCTGGCACAGGTGTCGTGCGGTCAGTTCAATGGTCTCGCCGGCTCCGATCAGTAATGCCGTATTTTCGCTAAGGTCAGAAAAAATCTGTCTGGCCAGTCCGGTAGCGGCATAGGCAACGGATACCGGCTGCGCGTTGATAGCGGTTTCTGTGCGAATCTGTTTGGCCGTGGTGAAGCTGTGCTGAAACAATCGATTCAGACCAGGGCCGGTGGTGTCGGCTTCCTGTGCGCTGGCGTATGCGGATTTTAGTTGTCCCAGAATCTGGGGTTCGCCAAGCACCATGGAGTCAAGCCCACAGGCAACCCGCATCAGGTGGCGGACCGCCTGTTCATCATGGAAGAGGTAGCTGTGTTCTGATAGTAATTTGCCGTTGGTCTGATGGTAACCGCTCAGCCAGTCAATCAGTTTGTCGTAGCACTGTCTGACTGTTTCGGCCCCGGAGCTGTGAATAGCACAGTAGATTTCGGTACGGTTGCAGGTAGACAGGATGGCAATTTCTTCAATACCAGTGTGGATTCTGGCGCTTTGCAGCGCATCGGACAGCTGCTCAGCAGAAAAGGCGACCTGTTCCCTCAATGTGATTGGTGCTGTCCTGTGATTGATACCGGCGGTAATATACCCCATCAGACCTCTGTTGCTGTCCAGGTTCACTGCTACTATAGATTGGCTGACATATCCGTACCCGGATTATAAGGCGTTCAATGCCATCTGGGCAGGGAGTTATGTCGCTCAATTGTTCATTTGAAAATGCTTTCAGAGGCGCATTCCCTGGTGAAGGGGGGCAAGGCCTGACATTTTCTGCTTAAGGCTTTCTTTCAGGAAAGCTCTTGATTGCTGGAGTGTTGTGCAAATCCTGCTTATGTTTTTTCTGACTTATGACCATGTCCGATACTTCAATCGCAGTTATCAGGTTCACACTCAGGAGCGGGGCTGCTGGATTGATGGGTGTTTCGGCCGATCAATTCTGCAATGGAAAGCGTGTAACTGCAAACTCTCTTCACGTTTTTTAATGGAAATCAGGGGAAAGGGCATACCATCCATGATTAGAACGATTGCCGGGGCTGAATTATTCATCAACGGGGCTGAGGTTTTCAGAAAATATTGTAAAAAGTTGACGCTTGTTTTTGCTGTTTTCCTGGCGGGTTGTGCCAGTAAGAATGTTCAGCAAGTGGATCATAGCGCTGTAACTGCAACGAACGGTCAATCACAGGCCGGGGTTGATGAGCCTGTTACCCCTTTTGCCGCGGAGACGCTTTATGATTTGCTGGTGGCAGAGATTGGCGGCCAGCGTCAGCGTTATGATCTGGCGCTGGGCAATTATTTAAAACAGGCACACAAAACCAGAGATATTGGCGTAGCCCGGAGAGCCTACCAGGTTGCCGTTTATGTAGGGGCAAGGCAGGCAGCGCTGGATGCTTCATTACTCTGGGTCGAACTGGAGCCGGAAAACCCGGATGCACTGCATGGGTCTGCTCTTGAGCTGCTGTATGCCGGTCAGTATGACCGGGCCTTTGCCCGGATGAGTCAACAACTTTCTTTGGGGGGCAGTCCGGCCTTTGATGTGCTTGCCAGTGCCGCTGGCAACGAGCAGGGGCGGCTGGCTACAGATAGCCAGCTTGAACTTATCCAACAGTTTGACCAATTGTCTCAGGCTTACCCGGATTATCCTGTGCTGAAGTTGGGTAGAGCCATTTTGCGTCAGCAGACCGGTGCGTTTGAATCGGCACTGACTCTGGCTAATGAGCTTCTGCGGCAGGATCGCGGGTTTGTCCCTGCCATGATGGTGAAAGGGCGGGCCTTACACAAATTGAAACGGGATGCTGAAGCTGAAATTATGCTTGCTGACGCGATTCGGCGTCACCCGGAGAAAAACCGCCTGCGCTTGTTATATGGCAGAGTTCTTGTTCATGCCGGTAAGCTCGACCTGGCAAGGAAGCAGTTTGAAATTCTGCTTGAGAGGGCTCCCGGAGAGAGTGATATTGTCTTGTCTCTGGCACTTATCACCTCAGAAAATGGTCTGGAGCAGGAAGCTGTGCAGTACTTTGAACAGCTGTTGGCCCTTGGTGAGCGAAACAATACAGCCCATTACTATCTTGGACGTTTGAGTGAGAAGCAGGAAAAATATTCTGCTGCCAAAGAGCATTATCTTTCTGTAGGTCCCGGAAAGGAGTTTATGGCGGCTCAGGTGGCACTGACTCAGATGTTGGTTGGGCAGAACAAACTGGAGGAGGCGCTGACCCATGTGGGGGAAGCAAGAAGCCGTCATCCTGCCCGGATGGAGTCGCTTTTCCTGTTGGAGGGAGAGCTTCTGGTTAATGATCGTCAGCTGGGCAAGGCGCTGATATTGTTTGAACGGGCACTTAAAACAAACCCTGAATCGGTCAATCTTCTCTATTCAAGAGCGATGGTTTATGAAAAGCTGAATGATCTGGAGGGGTTAGAGAAGGATCTGCGTTCTATTCTGGCGTTTGATCCTGACAATGCTGCGGCATTGAATGCCCTGGGCTATACCCTGGCTGATCGAACCGACCGGGTTAAAGAAGCGGAAGCGCTGATTTTACAGGCTTATGATTTGAACAGCGAGGATCCGGCTATCCTGGACAGCATGGGGTGGGTGCAGTTTCGTCTCGGGAACCTGGATCAGGCAGAGAAGTATTTGAGAATGGCATACAGCCAGTTTCCTGATGCGGAGATCGCTGCTCACCTGGGTGAGGTGCTCTGGGTGAAAGGTGAGCAGGATGCTGCCCGGTCTCTGTGGGCGGAAGCGCTGCGGAAAAGCCCTGATAGTCAGATTTTAAAGGATACGATGGGGCGGCTCACAGGGGGTGATCCCATGAGTCAGGCAGAAACAGTCAGTACTGCGCCGTGATTTTTTTAACAGTAAATGCCACGCCTTCAGTGGTCTGAAGAAGATTTTGCGGTGTGTGCGCATAAAATAGCTTGGTGTATATGGGAATGGGTGTTGAAAAGTACTTTTCTGGTTTGAGAATTTTACTGGTTCTGTGTGTTTTCATCCTTGCCGGCTGTGCTTCCCGAGCGGTTGATTCGGGCAGGCAGGTCAGTGGCGAAGAGAGAGAACAGCGCTGGCAGAGGCACCAGGAACGTTTGGGGTTGATTCAGGCCTGGGATATGACCGGCCGTCTTAACATGAAGGTTCCAGGGCAATCAGGTACGATGTCGCTTGACTGGCAACAACAAGGTGATCAATACAGGTTGGCCCTGGAAGGCCCCCTGGGTGCATCCATTGCTCGTATCTCGGGGGGGCGTCAGGGTGTGTCGGTCACTGCCTCGGATGAAACCCGTTATGGTCCGTCACCGGAGATGCTGCTGTATTCGCTGACCGGGTGGCAGTTTCCGGTCAGTAATCTGAAGTACTGGGTTCGGGGGTTGCCAGTGCCTGGCGATGATGCCAGGGTCCAGCTGAATAACCTGGGATACCCTGACAAAATTGAACAGCAGGGTTGGGTGGTTGCTTACCAGCAATACGGATTGAGTGGCAGTCAGCGATTACCTGTCCGCCTGGTTGTAAGCCGTGGTGATGTTCGATTGAGTCTGATAGTGAGTAGCTGGCAGCTTTAATACTGCCAGTCAGTTTTTGCCTATGTTAATGGTGGCAAGTGGGGAGGTCATTCCCGGGTCAGAGTATTTCCCAGATGCCTTCCGGGTTGTATTGAGAAATGGTTATTAATCTGTCTAACACTCTATAAACGGTATCGTGGTAGCTTCCACAGCCATTTGGTGGGTTCAGGGCCTCCATTGCAGCCCTGTTTTCGACCATGTAGTTGCGAATTTCCAATAATGGCTTTACCGCACGGCTTCCTGTCATGCCTTCGATAACATGTATTCCTGTACCTGGTTTTGCAGCACAAAACATTGGTGTTACGTTATAGGAACAATTGACGAAAGTATCTTCACCATACCCTTTCATCTGAAAGTCATAGCCCATAATTACCATCCTCGTTTGAGTCAGGGTGAATGATTTGCAATTAAGTGATGGGTCAAAAGTGATCAATCAGACCTTGTTTTCCGGTGTTAAGTTCAAGGTTGGATGTTTTTCTTCGAGTACTTCTGTCTTAATGCTTTCCTGGGCATTTTGAGCCATTATGATGACGGTGTTTTTTTTGGAGTATTCTGGATGCTGACAGAATTAGTGTTGCCAGCCCCTGCCAAGTTGAACCTGTTTCTGCATATCACTGGCCGCAGACCTGATGGCTATCATAATCTGCAAACACTTTTTCAATGTCTGGATTTTGGTGATCAGCTGACTATCACCAGCAGTGATTCGGGTATTGAGCTGGTTACTGACCTTGAAGGAGTGGAGCATGAGGATAATCTGATTGTTAAGGCCGCCCGTCTTCTGCAACAGGAGACCGGTTGTCGTCTTGGTGCAAAGATTCATCTTGATAAACAGCTGCCCATGGGGGGAGGGCTTGGTGGTGGTAGTTCCAATGCCGCGACCACTCTGTTAGGACTTAATGCCTTGTGGGGGCTGAGCCTTTCGATTGATCAGCTGGCGGCACTTGGTTTAAGACTGGGGGCCGATGTTCCGGTGTTTGTGCGCGGGCACAGCGCTTTTGCCGAAGGGGTGGGTGAAATTCTTACTCCAATCGAGCTTCAGGAAGCGTGGTTTCTGGTTCTGGTTCCCAATGCTCAGGTGAATACCGCTGCGATGTATGGCCACAGTGAATTGACAAGAGATTCATTGCCAATTACAGTGCGCGACGTCCTTGAACGAGAGGGGGCGGCCCTTGATCAGGCTCCGGGTAACTATCTGGAGCGGCATCACAGGCAACAGCGGCGAAACGATTTCGAACCTCTGGTTCGTTCACTGTATCCCGAGGTTGATAAAACGCTCTCTCTGTTGGATAATCTCGCAGATTCAAGCATCGGGCGGGCCATGATGAGTGGTTCCGGGGCATCAGTATTTGCCCGGTTTGCCAGTCGTGAACAGGCGTTAACGGCACAGGCTGAACTGACTCAAAGCGTCACTCGTCCTGAGATTGCAGAGGATACATCAAAGCTACACAGCTTCGTGGCGCGCGGCATTAATCGTTCGCCCCTGCATACGGCTTTGCAGCAGGCAGGTTTTACGCTTACTGCGTAATCTGTTTGTTTATCGCTCAAGACTGTTTTGGTGTTAACTACGATAAATCGGCCTGGATTGTGCGCGGATTGATAAAGAGATTTACTGGGGTGTCGCCAAGCGGTAAGGCATCAGGTTTTGATCCTGACATGCGGGGGTTCGAATCCCTCCACCCCAGCCAGTATTCTGTCCGTGTTCTCCGTCACACCGAAAGTCGTCTCCTGTCATCTACTGATGCTGATTTTTCAGGCAGTGCCCTGCCTGAACCCTCTCTCGTTACTCGATTTTTCCACCTACGCCCAGTACCCAAGCAAGGTAATTTCCCGTGTCGAAAATGATGGTGTTTGCCGGCAGCTCAAATCCGGATTTGGTTCACAAAGTTGTCAATCACCTGCATATCCCACTTGGCAAGGCTTACGTTGGCCGTTTCAGTGATGGCGAGTGCGCCGTAGAAATCCAGGAAAATGTCCGTGGCCGGGATGTATTCATCATCCAGTCAACCTGTGCGCCGACCAATGATAACCTGATGGAGCTTCTGGTAATGGCGGATGCCATGCGTCGCTCTTCGGCGGTTCGTGTAACGGCCGTTCTGCCTTATTTTGGTTATGCCCGTCAGGATCGTCGCCCCCGTTCCAGCCGTGTACCGATCAGTGCCAAAGTGGTGGCGGATATGATTGCCAGTGTGGGTGTGGATCGTGTGTTAACGGTTGACCTGCATGCGGACCAGATTCAGGGCTTCTTCGATATCCCTGTGGATAACGTCTACGGTTCACCCATTCTTCTGGACGATATTGAGCGTCGTAATTACAGTGATGTGATGGTGGTTTCACCGGACCATGGGGGTGTCGTTCGTGCCCGTGCCGTGGCCAAGCGATTGAACTCTGACCTGGCTATTATCGATAAGCGCCGTCCAGAGGCCAACAAGAGTGAAGTCATGAATATCATCGGTGATGTGTCCGGGCGCACCTGTATTCTTGTTGACGATATGGTGGATACGGCCGGTACCCTGTGTCAGGCCGCTGCTGCCCTGAAAGAGAAGGGAGCAAAAGCCGTTTATGCCTACTGTACTCACCCGATCCTCTCTGGCCGTGCCCTGGAAAATGTTGCCAACTCCCAGCTGGATGAGCTGGTGGTGACCAACACCATTCCTCTGAGTCCGGCGGCCCAGGCGCTGGATAAGATTCGTCAGCTGGATATGTCTACTCTGCTGGCTGAGTCTGTGCGTCGTATCAGTAATGCCGAATCCATTAGTGCGATGTTTCAGTAAATACCCAGTCTGGTGCGGGAAACATATTTTGCTTTTTTGCGCCATGCCGGTATGATATCGCACCTTTGAATCCCTTTGGGGGGTTCTGTTTGAACAGCCTGACGCTGCCTGGTCGCAAGGCGGCGGCAGGTCTATTGGAGATTATCATGTCTGAAGCAATCGTTTTAAACGCAACAGCGCGTAAGGATATCGGGAAAGGTGCGAGCCGCCGCCTCCGTCGTGCTGACCTGGTGCCTGGTATCATCTACGGTGGTGAAGCTGAGCCGGTACAGATCACTCTGGAAGGTAAAGCCATCCGTAAGGTTCTGGAAGTTGAAGCTTTCTACTCTCAGGTTCTGACCCTGACGGTCGATGGCACCAGGCAGCAGGCTATCCTGAAGGACCTGCAGCGTCATCCGGCTAAAGAGTTCGCCATGCACATGGACTTCCTGCGTGTTGATGCGGACCATGAGATCACTACCAACGCTCCTCTGCACTTCATCAATGAAGAAGAGTGTGTCGGTGTGAAAGCGGGTGGTGCGATCGTACACAACCGTGTGGATCTGGAAATCAAGTGTCTGCCAGGTGACCTGCCAGAGTTCATCGAAGTTGACATGGCCAAGGTTGAAGTGGGCGGCCACGTTCACCTGAGCGACCTGACCATTCCTGCGGGCGTTGAAGTTATCGCTCACGGTCAGGATCTGGACATTGCCAGTGTTCAGGCTACTCGCGGTGGTTCTGACGAAGAAGCATCTGCTGAAGAAGCTGGCGAAGAGTAAGCAGAAGGAGGCGTTATGGCAAAATCTTCGGAGCTTTTACCCTCAAATGAGTCGATTCGACTGGTTGTGGGTCTGGGAAATCCCGGGTCACAGTACGAAGATACCCGCCATAATGCCGGCTTCTGGTACGTTGAGCAGTTAGCAAGAAGCTACGGTGCTATCTTGCAGCCAGAAAAGAAGTTTTTTGGCATGACTGCCAGGGTGCTGATAGGCGGACAGGAAGTTCGCCTGCTCAATCCTGGAACCTTTATGAATCGAAGTGGTCAGGCTGTTGCTGCCATGGCGACTTTCTTTAAAATCCCTCCTGAATCTATCCTTGTGGTTCACGATGAGCTTGACCTGCCCGCTGGCGTTGGCCGCTTGAAGCAGGGTGGCGGCCATGGTGGTCATAACGGTCTCAGAGATATTATCTCTTCCCTTGGTAACAGTCGTGAGTTTTTACGGCTTCGGCTTGGCATCAGCCATCCCGGCAACAGCAAAGATGTGGTGAACTATGTGTTGACCAAACCATCGGTTGCAGAGCGGCAAAAGATTGATGCGGTTATTGATGAATCGATCCGGGTCACACCTGAAGCCTTGAATGGCAAACGATCCAAAGCGGTGCAGGAGTTGCATACGTTCTCTGCCTGAGAGTTTCCACTATTGCCTGCTTACTGACTTGACACATTCAATTCGGGAATTGGCCAGTAATCATTGCCATTAAACAGTTTCCCCTTTCTCAGCATGGCGTTGTCGATCAATCGGCAGATCAGTTCCTCAAACTCTATTCCGGCATGCCTTGCTCCATCGGGAAACAGGCTGGTGGGCGTCATTCCGGGAAGATTATTGATTTCAGCAAAGATCGGCTCTCCGTTTTCGGGAACCATAAAATCGGAGCGGCTGATATCCCGGCAGCGAAGCAGTTGGTGTGCTTGCAGAGCGATCTCCTGAACTCTTTTTCGCTGATAATCCGTAATACGGGCGGGAATAATATGTTCACTCAGGCCCGGTGTGTAGCGATGGGTATAGTCATACCAGGCATTATCAGGCGTGATGATTTCTGTGGTTGGCAGCACTTGTGGGCTATCCAGCTCAAGTACCCCGGCGGTGACTTCTCTGCCATGAATAAATGTCTCCACCAATAGTTGTTCATCTTTCTCAAAGCCGCTTCCAAGTCGTTCTTCCAGCTCTTGCTCGCCCCGGGCAAACTGAATGCCGATACCAGAGCCCTGGGCGAAGGGCTTGATAATCACCTTCTCCCCGAGGGCTTCCATGCATTGGCTGACGGAGCGGTTTAGCGGGTCTCCACGGGAAACGATACAGTCTTTCGCCATGGGGATGCCCGCAGCCTGTAAAATACGCTTGGTAGCGACTTTGTCCAGGGCGCAGGCGCTTCCAAGGACCGTTGAGCCAACATAAGGGATGCCCATAATCTCAAGAAGCCCCTGCAGGCAGCCATCCTCCCCCATGGGGCCGTGGGCGACGGGAAAAACCACATCGACCTGGTGGAGGGTCAGGTTGGCAGGCAGCATCTTGTCCAGCTCAAGAGTGACTACTTTCCGATAGTTTTTCTCCAGGGGCGGGCTGATGCGACCCGCAGAGAGTCTTGAAACACTGGCTTCAGGGGAAGGACCGCCACAAATGATTCCCACGGTAATACTTCTGTCTGGCATCTAATGATCCACAAGATTAAGGGTGCAGTTCATCAAATGTAGTTGTTTTTGTTGTCCTGCATCTTGTTAATTAATATTCCGAGGTTGCCCAGCGATAAAATCCAGAGGCCAGAATGATGCCCAGCCCGGCTTTCATAACGGTATAGATGTGAGGGGATGTTGAGAGGTAGCTGGCAATAATATAAAAAAGCATGGCCGTACTTGCGATTTCTACGGTGGCCAGAATGCCTCCCGCGGCACCCGTCAGGCTGGGAATGCTTTGCATGCCTAAAGTATGGCTAATAGTTCCTGTCAATGGGCTGGAGCCTTTCCAGAGTTTGCTGATATAGGGGTGTCTTTGGGCATAATCGGGGAGATCGTATAGGGAGGGAAATTCCTCGATTATTTCCCAGTCATTAACCAGCGCAGTCAGATAATGCCTGTCATCGGTGGAAGTTATCAGTGCAGCTGGTTGAGCATCAAAACGGGTGTTGCCTTTGCTTTCTTCGGCAAGCTGTAATTGCCTGGCGGCTTCTATAAGCTGATTGATCTCTTGTGATTCTGGTCTGGCAGTTGTTTCATTGTTTAGAAAGTGCATATGGTTTCTAAGGAGTAAAGAGCTGTAGGTTACAGGAAGCTCGCTCCCGTTGTTGTCACTGCTATCGTATAGCTGAGCCGTTGCTATTTCTGTTGGTATTGCACTAACGCCTCGTTTACTGAGAGAAAGAACAGCTACCGCTGGTGCCACGTTGATAGTGCCATTTTCGACCCTGTGGCATAGAAGGGCGTCGACCGTTGAAGTTCCGTCAAAATGTAATTCATTTAACACTCTGGTGATTTTGGGTGTGGCCGCTCTGGCCGGTTGCCAGGTTTCATCGGTTTCGTTTTCTGTGCGGCTCGGTGTAATAAGAGAAAGGTGGGAGATTTTTTTGATTCGCTGGTCGTGGCAATAAAAGTTGTTTGAAAGTTGAGGAGGGCTTTCAGGTAAAACAATGGGAGGAGAGCATGGGTCGATAAAGTAATCCGCCGGGGCAAGCACTCGATCGTTGCCAATGAGAATACCTTTTGCCATTCTTTTTTGCCTGGCAAGGGGGTTGCCCTTGCAGTGGTCAAAGTGAGCGGTAATGACTGGGGTGGCGTTGGAATGCTTTTCAAGGGTGTAGCCGGTGGTTGTGAGATATGAATCGGCAGGGTCGCCGGTTGCCATTGGTTGAGTGCTTTCTGCTGCAATGGCTGTGAGTGGCAAAGCTGACAGGGCAAGTATCAGTTTACAAATAACGGTTTTGATCAATTGTTTCACAGGATTGTCGCCTTGGTTATTCAGGTAATACACCTTGTTAAAGTTGAAACGGCTTGTCTCCATGGGGTGGTCGCAAGCGCTTTTGGGTAATTCGTTTTAATGTTGAGTGCTTGGACATTTTTTTGTGCGAATAATTCTATTTTTTGCGAACGACCATAAATTTGTTTGGCCGGGGTCTGAATTTCTGATTATTTTGATTGTGATTTTTAGTGTTTTCCGTAATATCGGAAACGAGTGTACTTTTGTACTGTTACGGCAGTACGGGCGGCTGAGATAAATTGAACAAGGCATGAAGACTGAGTCCTGGTTTCAGGTAATCAAACTGCTGAAGAGCCAGCAGGATGTGGAAGCGCTCCATGAAATTATGGCGGTGTTACTGACTCGAGAAGAACGGGAAGCGATTGGCTCAAGGCTGGCCATTATGCGGGCCCTGATTTCGGGAAAAGAGTCTCAACGGGAGATAGCTGCGCGGATCGGGGTGAGTATCGCCAAAGTAACCCGCAGTTCAAATTATCTGAAAACGCTGTCTGCTACTGAAATAGCCATGATTGAACAGATTTAAATAGTTAGTGTCTTATTAGAAAACAGCCTTGAGCCGGAAACAGCCCTGAGCCGGAAACAGCCCTGAGCTGGATAAGCAAATAGACCCATAGCAGTAGGAATAAGAATGCCTGAAGCAGTTATAACGGAAAGTTCTGCGGGCTCTGCCGGGAAGCAGGGTTCGGTTCTTGGAGGAACGGTGATCGTTGCCGGAACCGCGATTGGTGCCGGAATTTTTTCACTGCCAGTAGCCACCAGCGGTCTCTGGTTTGGTTACTCAATGCTGCTGATGGTCTTTACCTGGTATTGCATGTACAGCGCATCACTCTACCTGCTGGAAGCCAATCTGCGCTTTCCTTTGGGGGCGAGTTTTGATTCTATTGCCGAGGGCACCATTGGTTCTTTTGGTCGTATTGTTAACGGTGCTTCTGTTGCCTTTCTCTGTTACATCCTGACTTACGCTTACATTTCGGGCGGTAGTTCCATCATTACTTACTCTCTGGAAGCCGTGGATGGTGTTTCTCTTTCTCCACCGATGGCCAGCTTTGTTTTTGCCCTGGTGCTTTCCGCTATCGTAATGACCGGAACCCGTGCCGTTGACCGGGTCAGTACGGTGCTGATTGGTGGAATGGTGATCACCTTTCTTTGGAGTATCAGTGGCTTACTGGGCAATGCGTCCTCTGACAATCTGATGCCGGGCCTGTCGTTTGCCGAGGTGTCCCCGTTCTCTTTCGGAGCGTTGGGCTTTCTGACCGTCAGTTTCGGTATGCAGACCGCTGTGCCCAGTATCACCCGCTATCTCAATAAGGATGGCAAGCAGGTAAGGTTTGCCCTTTTGACCGGCTCGTTGCTGGCCCTGGCGTTTTATGCCCTGTGGCAGTTCAGTTTCTTTGGCAATCTGCCCCGTGAGGCGTTCCCGGCCATTATTGCTGCCGGAGGCAATATTGGGGATATGCTGGGCGCACTTTCCGGGTCTGGTCTTAATGTAAAAGTCTCCAATGTGTTGCAGTGGTTTGCCAATATGGCGGTGGCTAGCTCATTCCTGGGCGTTGCCCTGTGTCTGTTTGATTACATTGCAGACCTGTTCGGTTTCGACAGCAGCTTTGTGGGCCGGTTAAAAACAGCCGCCATCACGTTTATTCCGCCAACTCTGTTGGGTGTATTCCTGCCCAATGGTTTTATTACTGCCATTGGCTTCGCCGGGCTGGTGCTGGTTGTTTTCTGTATTCTCTCTCCGGTAGTGATGGCCTGGGTTGGCCGTCAACGGGGTGGGGGTGGCTACCAAGTGCCGGGCGGGACCGTGAGAATGGCACTGATCTTCCTCTTTGGCATTGTGGCCATGGTGCTGGCGGGGCTTGATTTGGTGGGGGCTCTGCCAAAGTTTGGCTGATGCCTGTTTGATGTGATTGGATTGAACGCCCGGAGAGTACTTCTCCGGGCGTTTTTTTATCTGCCGACATAAAATTTCTGAAATTTTTTCCCCCAGTCTTTATAATTCGCCCCCATTAACTATCTTCAGGAGCGAGCAGAAGCGCTATGGGTTTCAAATGTGGCATCGTTGGATTGCCAAACGTTGGTAAATCAACGCTATTTAATGCCTTAACCAAGGCGGGTATTGATGCAGAAAACTTCCCGTTCTGCACCATTGAGCCCAATGCCGGTGTTGTCGCCATGCCAGACCCCCGTCTGGATAAGCTGGCGGCAATCGTTAAACCTCAGCGAGTGTTGCCGACCACCATGGAGTTCGTGGACATCGCGGGTCTTGTTGAAGGTGCTTCCAAAGGGGAAGGCCTTGGTAACAAGTTTCTGGCGAATATCCGTGAGACGGATGCAATTGCCCATGTGGTTCGCTGCTTTGCCAATGACAATGTTATTCACGTGGCCAACAAGATTGATCCCCGTGCAGATATTGAAATCATCAATATGGAACTGGTGCTGGCGGATCTGGAAAGCTGCGAAAAACAGCTGCAGCGTGTTGCCCGTTCTGCCAAAGGTGGTGATAAGGATTCCGTAGCCCAGAAGGGGGTGCTGGAAAAAATCATTCCGCATCTGGAAGCTGGTAATCCGGTTCGCTCTCTGGATATGAGTGATGATGAGCGGAAGCTTGTTCGTTTATTCCACCTGCTGACCATCAAGCCCACCATGTATATTGCCAATGTGGATGAGGATGGTTTTGAGGATAACGAATACCTGGACACCGTTCGGGAAATCGCTGCTCAGGAAGGAGCCGTGGTGGTCCCAATCTGCAACAAGCTGGAATCGGAAATCGCCGAACTGGATGATGACGAGCGAGCAGAGTTTCTTGCGGATCTTGGCATGGAAGAGCCTGGCCTGGATCGTGTTATCCGCGCCGGTTATGAACTGCTGGGTCTGCAAACCTACTTTACCGCAGGGGTGAAAGAGGTCAGGGCCTGGACGGTGAAGGTGGGTGCCACTGCGCCGCAGGCTGCCGGTGTTATTCATACAGACTTTGAGCGTGGTTTTATTCGTGCGGAAGTCACCGGCTATGATGATTTCATTAAATACAATGGTGAGCAGGGTGCCAAGGAAGCTGGCCGTCTGCGCGTAGAAGGCAAAGCGTATATTGTTCAGGATGGTGATGTTATGCACTTCCTGTTTAATGTTTGAACCTGGCTGAAAAAAAAACGACGGAAGAAGGCACGCGAAAGCGTGCCTTTTTTCGTTGTGCCAGTGCGTCGGGTATTTGCCTGTCGTCGTGTTATGAATCTGCGTTGCTTATAGGCTTTTTGCTTGACAGGCTCAGGTGAAATCACTAAAGTGCGCACCATCTTTCGGCGGCTAGGTAGCTCAGTTGGTTAGAGCACAGCACTCATAATGCTGGGGTCGGCAGTTCGAATCTGCCCCTAGCTACCATCTAATCTTTTCTGCAAGATTTATGATGGTTGCTAAAACGAGTTTTCGTATAGTAGCATCGAAAGGCCTTTGTGAGCGAAGAGATAACAATTCGCTAATTTGCTGGGGTGTCGCCAAGCGGTAAGGCATCAGGTTTTGATCCTGACATGCGGGGGTTCGAATCCCTCCACCCCAGCCATTTATCCTGTTGCTGTGGCAGTTGTTGTAACAGTCGTTGTAACAGCTGTAGAGATAAAGAATGGCATGTTTCTTGACATGAGCATTCTGAATCACGACAATAGCGGCCCGATTCAGTGGCTAGGTAGCTCAGTTGGTTAGAGCACAGCACTCATAATGCTGGGGTCGGCAGTTCGAATCTGCCCCTAGCTACCACTAGTTCGAATATGCATCCTGCATAATCTATTGGGGTGTCGCCAAGCGGTAAGGCATCAGGTTTTGATCCTGACATGCGGGGGTTCGAATCCCTCCACCCCAGCCATACAGAACCTTCCTGAGATATCAGGAAGGTTTTTTTGTGCCTCTGTTTTTAATCAGGCCGTTAAGGCTTGAGATGGTTCAGGGGTAAAGCGGTCTTATGAACCGGCTGGCGGAGTACAAAGCTGGAATGTACGCCGGTGACGCCAGTAATTTTTGTGATCTTGTTTAGCAGAAAATCCTGATAGTAATTCATGTCCGGCACCATCACCTTGACCATATAGTCTGCCGATTGCCCGGTAATCAACAGGCACTCAATCACTTCGTCATAACTGTTGATGGTTTCTTCAAAGTGTTCAAATCGCTCCGGGGTGTGTCTATCCATACTGATATGAATCAGAACGGTAAGGCTTAGTCCCAGCTTCTGTGGGTTGAGCAGTGTTACTCTGGCGGTTATTAATCCTGACTCCTCCAGCTGCCTGACCCTGCGCAGGCATGGGGATGGCGTCAGTCCAATCAGATCGGCCAGATCCTGATTGCTGATATGGGCATTCTGTTGCAGCGCTTGAAGTATCCGGATATCGTAACGATCGAGTTTCATGATATTTTCTTTTAATAATTATTAAGTCTTTGGAATATTATTGCGCTGTTTTTGGGTTTTATCCACCAATTCGCAATCTTTTGCCACGCCGTTTTTTCTATAATTATCCCGTAATAAAGAGTGTCGCCAAAAGTGACCTTCAGCCATCCCGGCCACAAGCCTGAGATGAAAAAGTATTCCCAATCAGGAATGCTGGTCAGAGGAACTCACAAGGTTCAATGACGGAGAGCGTATTAGCAGGCCAGGTGTTATGAGCTCAAGCGAGATTACCAACCGCTGATTATCTGGGGAGATAATCAGCGGTTTTTGCTATTGGTACGAATATTTTTTTACGGGTTTTTAATAACCCGGTAATCGAAAAGTAAGTAGATTCCGTTTGCTGCGGGGTGAACTTTATCTGAATATTTTTTGCTGGACGTTCTATTATTACGCTTCCATAAATTATCAACCTTTATCTGCAAGGATTGACCTTGGACGCAACCATTACTCTGGATCTTGTGCTTTTCCTTTTTACTGTTGCCTCGGTGGCTGGATTTGTTGATTCCATTGCGGGTGGTGGGGGGCTGATATCAATGCCCGCGCTTCTGGCTGCCGGGCTTTCACCGGTTCAGGCGCTGGCAACCAATAAGCTTCAGGGGGCCGCTGGTACGCTGTCTGCCAGTGTTTACTTTATTTCCAAAGGTGCGGTTAACCTGCGGGAGATACGTCTGCCAATAGTGATGACCTTTATTGGCAGCATGATGGGGACGCTGCTGGTGCAGAGGATTGATGCCGGGGTTTTGGAACAGGCCATTCCCTTCCTGCTGATCGGTATTGTCCTTTACTTTCTGTTTTCTCCACGACTGAGCTGTGACCAGTCACGACAGTTGATCTCTGTGCCGGTGTTTGCGTTTACCGTGGCGTTGCTGATCGGTTTTTATGATGGCTTCTTTGGGCCGGGTACCGGTTCGTTTTTTACCATGGCGTTTGCAGGCTTGCTGGGGTATTCCATCACCAGTGCCACCGCTCATACCAAAGTTTTGAATTGCACCAGCAATTTGGCCTCTTTGCTGTTTTTCATTATTGGTGGGCATGCGGTCTGGGCGGTTGGTCTGGTCATGATAGTGGGCCAGGTTATTGGTGCCAGACTTGGCTCATATGTGGTACTTAGCCGCGGCGAGGCATTGATCCGTCCCATGATTGTCTGCGTGTCTCTGGCTATGACGGCCAAACTTCTTTGGGGTAATTATGGACATTTGCTCCAGTGAAAGGCATCTTGTTTGAAACCATTGTCCCTTTTTATCTGTCGAGGCTGCCCGCTACCGGGCAGCTTTGTGGGTAATGCCAGCTGAGTTTGCAAACCCCGTTATTCCCGGTGACTGGTTAGAAAGACAATAGTCTTGGCGGCTGGTTTATAGCCGGAGCAATGGCGAACACCTCAACAGAGTACTTCTAGCCAGATCAGCCGGACATTTGGGTAATTCAGCTGGTTTAATTTCGGAACTTTAGTGCATGGAAACAACCTGGTATAGCTGGCTGTTTGGCGCTGCCTATTTAAGTGCCATTATTGCTTTTGCGGTTGTAGTGATTATGACCCGAAGGCCTGTGGGGGTTTCTCTGGCCTGGCTGGTGTTGCTGTTCGCGTTGCCGGTGGCAGGGTTTGTGCTGTATCTGTTATTGGGTTCGCCCCGCCTGGGCATTGGTCGTTTAAAACGCATGCGCACACTTTATCCGGATTATGCCCAGTGGTATCAGCACCTGGCCCGGATTATCTCAGGTGGTGAGCCATCCCGCTGTCCGGTGACCAGTCATCATGGCATTTTCTCATTGGCAGAAAAAAGCATGAGTATTCCTTTGCTGCCGGGTAACCACCTGCAGCTCTTTTCAGATTTTGAAAACATTATCGAACCTCTGCTGCGTGATATAGAAAATGCCCGGCAAAGTCTCTTGATTGAGTTCTATATATGGGAGCCGGTCGGTCGGGCTGAAGAGGTGGCGGAAGCGGTTATCCGCGCTTCCAGGCGAGGGGTTGATTGTCTGGTTGTGCTGGATAATGTCGGCAGTCGGGATTTTTTGAATGGAGTATGGGCGCGTCGTTTTCGCCTTGAAGGGATCAGTGTTACCGCATCCATGTCAGCCGGCCCTCTGCGCATGCTGGTGGAGCGTATGGATATTCGTAACCATCGGAAGATTCTGGTGGTTGATGATCAGGTGGCCTGGACCGGCAGTTTTAACCTGGTAGATCCATCCCTGTTTAAGCAGGATGCTCAGGTCGGACAGTGGGTGGATGCCATGGTCAGGATTGATGGTGTTGCTGCCCATGTGCTCGGAGCCATCGTGCAGTGGGATAAGGCACTGGAAACCGGGCAGGGGCACCCCTCGTTCAACCGGCAGTATGAGTACCCTTCGGCTGAGCATCGTGGCCGGGACGGTGCATTTGTACACGTTCTGCCGTCCGGACCTGATGTGGACCGGGAAATGCTGCAGCAGGTTCTGCTGACGGCTATTTACGAAAGTCGTCAGGAACTCCTGATCAGTACACCGTATTTTGTGCCCGATGAGTCTTTGCTGACGGCCTTGAAGTCAGCAGCAATGCGTGGTGTGGATGTCCAGTTGCTGGTGCCAGAGAAAAATGACTCGAGAATGGTTCATCATGCCAGTCGCTCCTATTATCAGGAGTTGCTGCAGGCTGGCGTGACTATTCAGCAGTTCAGAGGGGGGTTGCTGCACACCAAGTGTGTTCTGGTGGACCGTGAAACAGCGCTGTTTGGTACCGTAAACCTGGATATGCGCAGTGTCTGGCTGAATTATGAAGTGACGTTGATTGTTTATGATGATGGCTTTGGCCAGCAGATATTTCATGTGCTCCAGTCCTATATGAATCAGGCGGGTGAGGTGGATATCAACCGTTGGTCAAAAAGACCCTTTCGACGGAAACTGCTGGAAAATACGCTGCAGCTATTAAGTCCGCTGCTGTGATTGGGCGCTGGGAATAACGTTAATAGTGATTACTGCTGAGGTTTGATGCTTACTTAAGGGATTTCTTCTTTATTATTGATTAAAACGCAATAAATCCTGCTTTTTTGTTATTTTTAGGTGAAAGCACTGATATAGCTAGAGCCTCATGTATGAAATAAAGAGGCCTCTCGGGAGGCCTTTATTTCGCCTCTCCATGCTCACTTCCAACACTATTCTTTCTGGTTACAGGGTTTGCCGTTCTGGTATGGCTGACCGGTCGTTTGCCAGAGAGAGTGGGTACAGGGGACAGGTTTTGTCGCAGACTTTAAAAGCCACAGATATTATGGCCACGGGCCTGATGACCTTTGCGCTCTTTCTGGGCGCAGGAAATATTATCTTTCCTCCATTTCTGGGGCATATGGCGGGCACTGAGCTGATGATTGCGATGCTTGGATTTCTGCTCACTGGAGTAGGCCTGCCGTTGCTGGGTGTGCTTGCCTGTGCTCGTGTCGGTGGTGGTCTGGAAAAGCTGACTACCATTTTCCCGGCAAAAATCGCCTTAACCTTTGCAGTTGTTCTGTTTCTGGCTATCGGTCCTTTGTTTGCCGCGCCCGGGACCGCTGTTGTTTCTTATGAGCTGGGTCTTCTGCCGTTTATTGCTGAGTCCGGTGCGGTTTCGCTGGCGCTGTTTTCCATAACGTTTTTTGCTGTTGCGCTGTATCTGGCACTGTTTCCGGGCAGGTTGGTTGAGACGGTAGGCAAAGTGATCACTCCGCTACTGATGGGTGTTCTGGTGATTATTGCCGTTGGTGCTTTGCTTTTTCCCCAGGGAGAAGCTGGTGCTGCCACCGAGTCCATGATCAGTCAGGGCTTCTTTAATGGTTTCCGTGAGGGTTACCAGACCATGGATACCCTGGGGGCACTGGTATTTGGCGTGGTTATCATCAATGCTATTCAAAATAAGGGGGTTACGGATACACGGCAGGTTGCGCGCTATACCTTTATTGCAGGCTTGATCGCTTCTGTCGGTCTGTCACTGGTGTATCTGGTATTGGGTTACATTGGTGCTACCAGTCATCAGCTGGTGGGTGCTCCGCAAAATGGCGCAGAGATTATCAGCCTGTTCATCGACGCGGTGTTTGGGTCCTGGGGGAAGGTGGTACTGGCTATCACAGTTATTCTGGCCTGTTTGACCACTGCGATTGGTTTGCTCAGTGCCTGTGGTGAATATTTTTCCCGGGTATTTCCGGCATTTAATTATCGCACCTGGGTGATTCTCTGCGCCCTGGCCAGCGCACTGATTGCCAATGTTGGATTGAATACATTATTGCAGGTTACCCGTTGCTGATTATCTATCCTGTCGCGATTGCTTTGATTGTGGTGACACTGTTGCAATCGTGGCTGGCGAAACCTGAGCGGGTAATGGCGTTTGTACTAATTCCAGTGGGTCTGATCAGTCTTGTAGAAGGTCTGCACGCCGCTGGCCTGGCTTTCATTGAGCCAGCTTACGCAGTGCTTGCGTATTTGCCTTTGCAGACAGAGGGTCTGGTCTGGTTGTTACCAGGTATTCTGGGTGGTATTTTTGCGATGATCACGTCAGTTCGTTCCTCGCAGGACGCCAGGCCTGTTCAGGGGTAACAGGTATCAGGCTGCCCATTGTATCGGGCAGCCTCTGATGTTTAATGCCTGACCGGGTCAGTAAGAGCTTTGAGATACGGTTGACCGTGGTGATGTTGTGTGATGGTTTCAGCCAGAGTTTTCCCTGCGCTGTCCCGGGCGTCCAGATTCAGGCCGGCTTCCAGATAAAATGGGATAAAACGGGCAAAATCATCCGCACGAAGGTAGCGGTAGGCTCTTAACAGAATGTGATAGTCTCGACTGCTGCCAGCGGCTGGCTGCAGTGTCAGCAGCGCTTTCAGGCGCTCATCACTTAATTCCTCTCCAATGACTTTCTGTTTGTCTTTCTTCATGGCTGACTCACTGTCCAGTGTTTTATGGGTAGGGTTTGTCTGGGCGAAATCTATAAGCAGATGGATATTTTACTGAGTCGAAAACAAAGATATATAACCTCAATAGGATATTTTGAGATTACGTTAAGCATAAAAAGAATAAAAGTAAATGTTTGCAGTGGGATTTAGACAGGCTCAGATAATCCATTGCCGGAAAAGCGGCCTATAAGGCGACATGATTTTGACAAAGAGTTTATTTTACCGGGAATCACTGTCCGGTTGCCTGTTTTCTGAAATCACTATTGGCTTTGTTATTAAAGTTTTCTTGCGCAGCTACAATTGATTGAGTGATCAAAGGAATGTTTGAGGGCCATTATGGAAAGGGCATCTAATACAGGTTCGCTTAGTTTACAACAACTGGACACGATCAAAAGTCTTCTTCAAGAGGGGAATGAATGTACCATTACATTTGGTCCTAAGGGTACGGTTACCATTACGGCAGTAAAGGTTTTATCAACACCGGGTCTTAAGTTATCAGACCAGGAACCAGGTGTATCCGGACCCAAAAAGATACCCCTTGAGCGGAGAAAAATTGGGATAGCCGCTGAAAAAGATACGGTATCCGTTCGGGAAAAAGTATTTAAGAAACTGAAGCAGTTTAAAACCAGCGTTAGCGAAAAATTAAAAAGTTCATTCAATGGTATCAAAAAAGCCGTCAAGCATGAAAACTGGGAAAAAATTCCAGAAGAATCAATAAAGGGCGGCTCTGACCAGTTGAAGCTTGAAGCTCAAGCACACAATGACAGAATTGATCAACTTGAGAGTGCTGAGAAACAGGAGGTTGATAAGCAAACAGAACTGGATAAGCTCAAGCAGCTCTACAAAGATACCATTAAGGTTTGTGAAAATCCTGATGGCGTGATCCATAGCAAAAAGAGAATATCTCTCCCAATTCCTATTGAGGACGCTGATCCTGTGATAATTGCATCAACGGATCCTGATGCTCGGAAAGATCTGGTCAATATGGTGATTAAGCAGGTTGAAAATTCAGGTTTGTCTGATCGAATGGAACGGCTTGATTCAGAAATACAAAAGCTGAGATCTGAGCAGAAGCAGTTGAAATCTTCAATAAAAGATAGTGGTAAAGAAATTCTCAAACATTTTAAGGAGCAACAGCATACTCTGGAACAGGGCAAGGGTAGAAATACCAGGCTATCTGAATTACAGGATACGTTGACTCAGCAGCGTATCAAGCTGGACGATAAGGTTGACCAGTTGCAGACTGAAATCAGAGCACTGAAAGCAGAGAAGCAACAAACACAGGAGTCCGTTGCTGAGCATAAGAAGCTTCTGTCAGACTTGAAAAAACAACTGAGTCTGCTCAGTATGATCCCAAAAGAGCGTGAGGGAATACCGACAGCATTCACTGCTACGGTGAATAGTATTGAGAAAGCGCAAAAGATTATTGAAAATGGTAGTGCCAGGTTGGAAGCAATACCCGGTGAGATGAAGGAGAAAAAAGCAGAGCTTGATACTAAGATGAAAGAAGTGGATAGCTTGCAAAAAGGTAAAGAATTAAAACAACAGGAGAAAGCTGACAAGAGAGAAATGGAAGCTGAACAGAATATGCTTAAACAGCAATTAGGTAGAAATCTTCGGAAAAAATAATCTTTTATCGAAAAAAAATATTCTTAAACCATGGAAAGGAAGGAGTCATAAAAATGACCGCTATAAGTAACAACCGGGTTGATCAAATTCAAAAACTACCTTTTGCTATAAAAGCAGATATTGTTAACCCAGAAGTAGGGTTTCTGAATGGGAAGCAGGTTACTATTCAGGAGATTAATCCAGAAGAGTTTGTCGGTATCCAGGTTTCTGCGGGTAAGTTTGAAGAGCTTCCTAAAAGCATCAGGCCTGTAAAGGTTGCCTTTAAAGATTTTCGTCAGTGGCTCAGTAACTGCCGTCCTGTTAAAGGAATAAAGCATTTGGTGATGGGCAAAGGCAAGAGGATGGTGAAAAATCAGAATTGGGGAGAAATTTCCCCAGCTCAGGCTCAAAAAGCTTTAAAAGCTACTCACAGTAATGACAAAAAGCAAATATTGGCGGAAGAGATTCAGAAATTTAATACAGATTTGAAGACGCTCGGTCAGAAGAAAGAGGATCTTAACGAGTTAAAAATGCAAAATGATCAATTCAGAGAAAAGTACAAAACTATATTGTCGATTGTTGATGGGGATTTGACCTCTTTACGTAACGGATCAGTGATTGTTTTACCGCCGGCCACTGAGGATGGGGAGCCTCAATTGGTGGCTTTGAAAAGTGGTTCAGAGAGAGTGCGTAAAAATGCTGTGAGAAAACTTGCAAATATTTTCATGGATAGTGAGGCTTACGATCTGTTCAGCAGGAATGTGCATCAAGTTTCTAATATTGAAAAAGAACGTAATGAATTGAAGTCATCTTTGGCTAAGCAGGCAAATAATTTTAAAAAAGAACATAAGGGGCTTATTAATGAGAGAGCTGATGACTTCAAAGAGACTCTGGCCCTTCATAGTAAGAAAATGAAAGATGAAGCCATTTCAGACTTGAAAAAAGCTGAAGTCGAATACACTGAGACAATAAATAAAAAAATTGATAATAAAATTTCTGAAGCTAATAAACTGAGTAATCAAATAAAAGAAAACCAAACCCGCATTGGTGAGATTCAAACTGTCATTGCCGAGAAACAACAAAAACTACAAGGTTACGAAATGTCGTTAATGTTTGTTGAGGAATCTGAGGTCAAGCTGCCTGAGTTTGCACCCAAAATTACAACTGCTGAAAACATTAAAAAAATCAACGTGGGTAAAACAGAGCTTCTCTCAGAACTTGGAGCTGAACAGAAAAAGCTTGAAAATCTGCAATATGCCCTGAAAAAAAATCAGGATGATCAAATACAGGTTATGAAAGACTTAAAAACTCTGCAAGCTGAGAAAAAGAAAGAGATGACAGCATTACAAAAAGCACGAAAGAAAATCGAAAACCAATACGATGATAAAACTTCGGAGATGAGCAAATTGTATGACCAGGATATCAAGGCTCAAAACCAGACGGTAACCAAAATGTTCAGTGGCTCTGGATTTAAAAAGAAAGACACTGCCCAACCACAAAATGACCAGGAAAATAATCCTGAAGCATAACACTGGCGAAATGGATTAACCCAAATCAAAAAGCCTCCGGACCGGAGGCTTTTTTTCTAAGAAATTGCAGGATTTCAATGACCTTTCAGGGCATAAATGCCATTGGCATTACGCCAGTAACCCTGATAGTCCAGACCGTAGCCAAAAATATAGCGATCTTCGATTTCCAGGCCGGTAAAGTCAGCCTTCAGGCCCGGACGGGCTTTACGATCATGCTTTTTATCCACCAGAACCGCAGTCAGAACGCTGGCTGCACCTTCTTCCTTACAAAAATCGATAATTGCATCGAGAGTATGCCCTTCATCCAGAATATCGTCGATGATCAGGACGGTACGATTTTTGATGGTCTGGGTTGGGCGAACTTTCCACTCCAGGCCGCCACCGGTCAACTGGTCCCGGTAACGGGTTGCATGCACGTAGGAGGCTTCCAGGGGGAACTGCATATGAGTCAGCAGTTTGCCGGTAATCACCAGGCCTCCATTCATTACGCAGAATACCAGCGGGTTGCTATCCGCCAGCTGGTTGGTAATGTTGCGTCCCATGGTGGCGATGGCATCTTCAATCTGCTGCTCGTTATAGAGACAGTCGGCTTCATCCATCACTTGCCGGATATGGTCGAGATCAACAGACATGTTGTGCAAACCCTGATCGTTTGATTGGCGGCCGGTCACGCCAGTGAGTCAACTCATGCAGTACAGGTGTCGGACACCCTGGCGAGCGGCAGTCCATTTTTGATTAAAAAACCATTTTTACTCTCCTGTGGAGAGCTGGAAACAGTTTTCACGAAAAGCAAAGCAGGAAAAAATACCGTTGTTGTCGTCAATGGGCAAGAGAAAACTACACGATTGTTGCGGTTGTAAAAACCTATGGGCAGTGCGGACATCCTGTGGGAGAATAAGAAGGTTTAGGCGTTGAAAGCTGTTGCACGATCATTCTCTCAATGAGTGCTTACTCAGAAACGTTTTCTATCTCAGCCATTCATTTTTTTACTTCATTACCCATCCACCTCCAATCAGACAGTTGAGGTCATGCATGAGCGTACAGGAAATCAGGCATCCGCTGGTACAACACAAGCTGGGACTGATGCGATCCCACGATATCAGTACCAAGGGCTTCCGTACCCTGGCCAGTGAGGTTGGCAGCCTGCTGACCTACGAAGCAACCAAAGACCTCGAGCTGGAAGATACGGTGATTGAAGGCTGGAATGGTCCGGTGACCGTTCAGCAAATCAAGGGCAAGAAAATCACCATTGTGCCGATCCTGCGTGCCGGCATTGGTATGATGGATGGCGTTCTGGATATGATCCCCAATGCCAAGGTCAGTGTGGTAGGCCTGTACCGCGATGAAGAAACCCTGGAACCGGTGCCTTACTTTGAAAAACTGGTCAGTAATATCGATGAGCGTATTGCCCTGATCCTGGATCCAATGCTGGCTACCGGTGGTTCCATGCTGGCGACTATAGATATGCTGAAGAAGGCCGGTTGCAAAGAGATCCGCTGTCTGGTGCTGGTGGCTGCGCCGGAAGGTATTGAAAAGATTTGCTCAGCGCATCCTGACGTGAAGATTTTTACCGCATCTGTTGATCGGGGTCTTAATGACAACGGTTATATTATTCCGGGCCTGGGTGATGCCGGTGACAAGATTTTTGGTACACGATAAGTAACGAATAAGGATATCCAGCAATGAATCATTCAGCACAGTCGGGGGACAGCCTGCACTCAGAGATGTCGCTCTGGCGGCAGGCGCTGATGGGGGGGCAGATGCTGTTTGTTGCCTTTGGTGCTCTCGTTCTGGTGCCGTTGCTGACCGGGTTGGACGCCAATGTAGCGTTCTTTACCGCGGGTATCGGTACCCTGATTTTCCAGCTGATCACCCGTCGGCAGGTGCCTGTCTTCCTGGCATCTTCTTTTGCCTTTATTGCGCCGATGACGTTCAGTATTCAATCCTGGGGCCTGGCGGCCACCATGGGTGGCATTATGGCCGCCGGCGTTCTGTATGCCGCCTTGAGTGTGCTGGTCAGGTTGCGTGGATCCGGCATACTGTACCGGTTGTTTCCACCCGTGGTGGTCGGGCCGGTGATTATGGTGATCGGCCTTGGCCTGGCACCGGTTGCCGTTGGGATGGCAACATCCCCTGTTGAAGGGTTAATCTCTGCTGATCAGGCTCTGTTCCTGGCCGCGATCTCGCTGCTGGCCACCCTGTTGGTGGCGACCATGGCCGGTGGAATTCTGCGACTGATTCCCATCATCTGTGGTATTGGTGCAGGCTATATTGCTGCGGTGATCATGGGGGTTGTGGACTTTCAGCCTTTGTTTGACCGCCCCTGGTTTGCTATTCCGAATTTCACCGCCCCGGAACTTAATTGGAATGCGGTGCTTTATATGATTCCGGTGGCCATTGCCCCCGCCATTGAGCACATTGGTGATATGCTGGCGATCAGTTCAGTGACCGGGAAAAAGTATCTGGAAAAACCGGGGCTGAAAAATACACTGCTCGGTGATGGCCTGGCGACGACGGCTGCGGGTATGTTGGGTGGGCCGCCCAATACCACCTATTCCGAAGTCACGGGTGCGGTGATGCTCACCAAAGCCTACAACCCCGCTATTATGACCTGGGCCGCAGTCATTGCTATTGGTGTGGCGTTTATCGGTAAAATTGGTGGATTCCTGTCAACCATTCCAGTGCCGGTGATGGGCGGTATTATGATGCTGCTATTTGGCTCCATTGCCGTTGTTGGCCTTAACTCGCTGATTAAGGCAAGGGTTGACCTGGGACAGCCCCGCAACCTGGTGATTGTCTCTATCGTGCTGGTATTTGGTATCGGTAATATGGGCATTTCACTGGGTGAATTTTCACTGAAGGGCGTCAGTCTTTGCGCACTGACTGCAGTCATTCTGAATTTGCTGCTACCCCATCGTGCCGGGGAAGATAGATACCAGTCTGCTGAAGTTGGCAAAGAAGACGTTGCCTGAGAAGCGGAAACAGGCGGTACTGTTGTTAAGTAGTTAACCAAATGAAATCATATATTTCTGACTAAGTTGTCAGTCACTCTGCGGCGTTGCAACTGCCCACTTAGCCAGAAATATACGATTCCATTTGGCCAACTACTTAAGTGCCGCCGTTATTATGGATCAGGCTGATGCCGGTTGTTTTTTTTGATTCTGCTCCTGCGTGTTCATCTGGATAAAATACGTAATGCCGCATAACTCCATCAGTGAGGCAACATTGTTGGGTACGTTATATAGCGAGAGATAGAAATGTCCTGCCAGTTGTACCTGACAATGAAGGAGTAATTGCAACCCATCGCTACTGATGCTTTTGAGCAGGGTGCAATCCAGCACAATATGGCTGGTGTCGATTCTGGTGGCATTCTCTACAGCATTCTCCAGAATTTGGATGGTACTGGCATTAAGATCGCCATCCAGAATAATCAGTGTGTAATTTTGATAGCTTTCGAGATTAATGGTTAATTCCATACTCCTTCTCCCGGTGTGATCCCTTAATGATCGAAATAGTAAGGGCTGGGGCTTTGTTTTTGCATAACACTCTGGTTACAGGGTCTGACAATATTGCCAGGCCATAGTTCATTTCAGGAGGTTTTTTTTGTGAGGAATGTTTTGCGGTAATTGGTTGAAATATAAATTATTTTTTAGTTTGACAAATCAGTCCCATGCCAGGTTCGAAGCTTTTTCGTACATCTTGAGCTTGGCTTCCAATTGTTTTACACGAGCTTCTTTATCTCGAAGCTCCAGTTGATAAAGATCATTACACTGGAGTCTCCCCGGTCCGCCAAATTTATACACGAGCTTCACACCAAACTTATTATTATCTCTTACGCTATTGTTGTGCCCTCTTTCATACTGATTATCGTAATCATCATTTCCCATTTCAGCATAGGTCTCCACACTCCATGGAGAATCATCAGCATCGAAAGAACAGGAGATTCCATCAGCAGTACGAATCGAGTCAGCAAATACATGCATGGAAAGCGTCATAGCGGCAATAGCAATAAGTTTCTTCATTTGTCTCTCTTACTTGTGCTGAACTGTCAGAGTGATGATCGCGTCATACGTTCCTGCTTTGACATCTGTCCGTTCGATATGTACGAACTGAGCTGTAGCAAGATACACTTTGTCTGATTTCAGATTGCTGAAATCAGCACCGTCGCCTATCTTGCTGGATTTTGAGCCAATACCCATATAGAGATCATCTTCAAGATTATTAACAGGTTGACCCGATGGAGTATTCAGGGATTCCAATTCGACATGGACAGTCAATGTTTCTCCTGTATTGGAAATAACTTTGAATGCCGTTGGATTGGAAGCAGCTTCTCCTTTGAAGCGAAGAGCACCTTGTGCATCGGTAATTTCGATTCCATACATTGGATCAACGTCAGTAGAGAACTGCATTTGATTATCATCGAGAGCCATTGCAGAAGCAGAAATGAAAAGTGTTGCAGCGAAAATTGATTTGATTTTCATGATTTCATCAAATAATGAATACGAGATCAGCGTTGGTACAAACACGAGTCCTGAATAGATCACGCTCACCGGGGATCGAAACAGAACAGATTTGAAACCTCTGTGGCTTATTTGATGTTTTGAATATAAGAGGTACATCAATCTTCCTGGTGGAATGAGCCTGGATCACTCCAGTTGTATCAATCACTTCACCATCTACAGTGATTTCATAGTCAGACGATTTCGATATCGATGACACTTTGATCTCTACTGTTGTGACTCGTGTCATTCGAATCGCTTCTTCGATATTGTCTTTGCCACCAATGTGAATGGGACTTTGTGTCTGGGCAAAAACAGAAGAGGAGAACATCAATGCTAAAAATAATTTTTTCATTATTAATCAGGGGGGGGGCTTCCCTTCTCCTTGGATTCAAGAGCCATTTCAGAATCAACTTGATCGATAGAAGTGGCCAGTATGGTGGCAACAAAAGCGATTTAAAGTTGGTTTTCTTAAATTACATATACAATTCCAAAAGTAATAAGTTCACTAAATTTGAACGGTGATTTTATCATCTTGATTAATAAAACAATATTTACATTACTTATGAGTCTTATCAGTCACGACTACGCGAGATCCTTCAAGTCAATAACAATGGATGTTATTCGGGTGGCGACCCGGGCAAAATCCAGCTCAGGCCCTGTATCGTACTGCAATGGTGGTGGCTTAAGAGGGTGAACCGATGTTGCCACCAAGGGAAATTCACTGGAGCCTTCTCCCTCTGCCGCCAGCGCAGGGAGACCGGGCTGGCATGGATGGTGTCTGCCTGTGGATAAGTGATCACGCCTGATGGTTGTTGAAGAGGATCCCGATTATCGTCCAGCAGAGCAATATTTTTGTCATTACACTTGCTAAATAGATTGATTGGGATATAAAACGATCAAATTCTTAAAAATAACGTATTTCATACTGGGAAATAGATATTTATATCTGGCTATTTGCCCAGTATCCAAAGGAGTTCTGGTTTGGCTGTATCGACTTCGGCAGAAACGTCATGGAAAGAGCCCGGTTTTCTCCATGCTTTTATCACCCTTGCTGCAATCATTGGCGTCATCAGTGTCGGGCTTTTTGTTCTGGAAACCAGCCTGCACAGCTTGATTCTGTTGTCCCTGATGATCGCTTCCATCAGTGCCTTTGCCCTTGGCTATGACTTTCGTGCCATTCGGGGTGCCATGAATGCCGGGATTAGCGGAGCGCTGACGGCGGTTTATATTTTTATTCTGATCGGGGTGCTGATTGCCGCGTTTATTCAGAGTGGTACGCTGGCAACATTGATTTACTACGGCATTGAATTTGTCAGTCCGGCGCTTTTCCTGCCTGCCGGGTTGCTTCTCTGTAGCCTGATGTCCCTGGCCACCGGTACCAGCTGGGGAACGGTTGGCACCATGGGGGTTGTCCTGATGGGGATCGGGACCTCCATGGGCATACCCGCTCCCCTGGTTGCCGGAATGGTTATCTCCGGTGCCTGCTTTGGTGACAAGATGTCACCGGTTTCCGATACCACTAACCTGGCTGCCATGACCTCAAGGGTTGATCTCTACTCCCATATTCAGAGCATGCTGTTTACTACAGGACCGGCCTATTTGTTGGCCCTGGTGATATTCTCGCTGATGGGGCTCGGTTACGCTGAGAACCCGTTGCCCGCTGAACAGTTGTTCGCCATGCAGGCGGCTTTAAAGGATACCTTCACGATCAATGGCCTGACTTTGTTACCGCTGATCGTTATGTTGCTGCTCAGTATGGCCCGTGTTGCAGCTGAACCCAGCATGATGGTGGCATCATCTGTTGCGGTGGTGCTGGCTATCGTCCTGCAGGATCAGAGTCTGCCCACGGTGCTTAACAGCCTTTATGGCGGCGGCACGGTTGCGACAGGCCTGGAGAGCCTGGATGCATTGCTTGGACGAGGGGGGATCACCTCAATGATGTGGACACTGTCATTATCTCTTATGGCCCTGGCACTGGGTGGCATTCTGGAGCGTTGCCGTTTTTTGCGGGTGCTTATTCAAACGATTGTGATAAAAATAACCAGGGCATCCACTCTGGTTGCGACCACTGTTATTGCCTGCTTCACGGGCAATCTGACCATGGGGGAAGCTTACATATCGATCATATTGGGTGGTCAGCTGTTCAGTGAAGCCTATGATCAAAAGGGTGTAGATCGCCGTGTGCTTTCGCGCTCTCTGGAAGAAGGGGCGACACTCACCACAGCGCTTATACCCTGGACTACCGGAGGTGCGTTTTTTGCCTCGACCCTGGGTGTTGCCGTGATTGAGTATGCGCCCTGGGCTCTTTTAAACTGGCTCAGTCCGGTTCTTGCTGTGGTACTTGCCATGGTGGGTTTTGGCCTGTTCCGCAAAGGCCAGGATCTTCAACAAACCAGTCCGGCAGTTTAAACATTTAACGGGAAGCGTTCATGGTTTCCCTTGTTTCCGGGCTAAGTAGTTGGCCAAATGGAATCGTATATTTCTGGCTAAGTGGGCAGTTGCTATGCACGGCGCAACGCAGGGAGCATAGCCGTAGCTATGTGACCGGAGTTGCAACGCCGCACGACTGCATGGATGCAGGAGATAGAGCAACGCAGGAGCAGTTGCCGGGAGTGACTGACAACTTAGTCAGAAATATATGATTTCATTTGGTTAACTACTTATAACCAGTCGGTCAACATAACGCCAACACTTAGTCGATTAGCGCTATCGTTGTAATCAATCAGGCTTTCACCGTAGCCATTGAAGTATTGAATATAACCCCGGAATCTTTTGTTAATTGGAAATGACCAGTCCAGTTGAACGGCACCTTTGTTATCACTTCGCAAATTATTTCTTAGCGTCATGCCAAGATTGTGCTCCCGGACCTGGTAACCCAGATGCAACTCACCATGGCCCATATACTTTTCAATATCAGGGTTATCATCCCCCCGGGAACTGTTTTGCTGGCCAGGTTTTTTTTCCGGCTCCGGAATCCGCCACCAGGGTTTGATGCTCACCACAACATTGTCTCTGGAAAAAACCAACTGTGCGTAGACTCTGTTCCAGCTTCTGGAAAGTTCTCCGCTGCGGCCATTGGACTGGTGAGTCAGCCCGGCCAAAACCGCATTCAACTCAAATCCCCCGAACTGATAGCTGGTGGGGAAAACCATATACACTTCCGGTTCATGATTGGTTTCCCGAAAGGGGGCCGAGTTACTGTTATAAGCCTGCCACCAGGAGGTGTTGGTGTAGGCAACGAAGATATCACCGTAACCATTGAATACACCCTGGGCCAGGGGAGCTTTCATACTCAGTTGAAACTTGATCTCGGTGCTGGAGAAATCATCAATATTGCGGATTTCAAAGGGGCTTGGGTTAGGGCTTTTATTGTAGGAAATGGGCAGCAGGTAGTTGGGTCGGTGAGGTGTGATGGCAAACCGGTTGTCCAGAGTTTCTTCTTCTTCCTGTAACCGCTGTTCAACGACGTTATCAGTGTCTTCCGTACTTTCAGCGACAACTGTCTGGCATTGCTGGCGGATTTCAACCAGTGTCAGTGAATCATCACCTTCTTTGAGTTGTTTGTATAAACAGTCGTCATAAGCATCAGAATAGGCCGCTATTGGCAACAGGCACAGGGTTAGCGCTGGAAAAAACGTACTTTTATACCAAGTCAATGCATTCATTATTAAGCCTTGCATTTGTTATCTAAAGCTAATTTATACAGGAAATTATCCGGTTGGCTATTGATGATTACCATAAATCATTGGATGGCCTGTGTGTTAACCCGCTTTGCATTTCAGGCCAGAAAATGTTTCGACGCTCAATCCCCTGATTCAGGGAAATGTATTTTGACTGGCAGACTTAAAGGTTTCTTTCCTCATCAAACTGTTCTGTTGTCAGCTGAACGTTTGGCCAGGGAATAAACAGGGCGATCAGGCTGATCACAGCAACAAGAGAAAGGTAGATAGCCGGCCCCGTGGTATTACTGGAGTATTTAGCCAGTAATGTTGAGGTAACAGGGGCGATGCCGCCAAAAATTGCAAACCCGATATTGTAGCAGGTGGCAATGCCGGTATAGCGAATCTCCGTTGGAAAAAAACTGATCAACAATGGCGGCAGTGCACCCGATGCAGTTGCTGCCAGCAGGCCACAGATCAACAGGATCTTATTCAGTTCGGCGTCTGGAGAAGAGAAGTACTGAAACGCTGGCCAACAAGTGGTGGCGACAATAATGGCCATAATGCCAAGAATCAGTTTGTGATTTATCAGGTCGGACAGCAGCCCGAATATCAGACAGAGTGGCGATAGCATCAAAAACGCCAGGGTGGTTTGCCAGGCAACGGCTTCCCTGGGAAAACCCAGTAGCGACGAGAGGAAACCCGGCATGTAAATGCTGTAGATAGTCACGGTTGCTCCACACAGGCCAATGGTCATGAACCCGCAGATAATCCCCCGGGTATGTTGTGTGAAAAGGAGAACAATCGGTATGGAAGCCTGTGCTTTGGTCTGGTCCAGTGCTTCGAAAAATCCGGATTCGGAGAAGTGTTTGCGAATGTGATAGCTGATGATTCCCAGGGATCCACCGATCCAGAAAGGGACACGCCAGCCCCACTCCTTCATATCTTCTGTCGGAAGGTACATTTCAAGCATGCCGTGCACGAATGTCCCGAACGATACACCAATCATAACGGCCAGAAACAGAATGCCGGTCACCAGGCCACTTCTTTCAGGTGTCGTCTCACTGAGATAGGTGATGGCCCCCGGAATTTCTCCCCCCAGGGAGAACCCCTGCAGTAGCCGTAACAGGATCAGCGTGATGGGGGCTGCTGCACCTATACTGTTCCAGCCGGGCAGGCAGCCCATCAATGCAGTGCTTATCGCCATCAGAAAGATGGAAAAGGTATAGGTCTTTTTACGGCCATAGCGGTCCCCGAAGTGGCCAAAGACAACACCACCCAGGGGGCGGGTCAGGTAACCGATGGCAAAGGTGGCAAATGTGTTGATTAATGAGGTGGTATGGTCTTCAGCAGGAAAAAAGTTCTCGGCAATATAGCTGGCCATCAAGCCATATATCAAGAAATCGTAGATCTCCAGCATGCCTCCCAGTGATACTGAAGATGCCAGCTTGTATTGACTGGAAGATGCGGTAATGCATCGTTTGGGCGTTGTTTGAGTCATCAATCCGGTAGAAAGTGGGTTGGTGAAACATGCAGGTGATGGATAAGCCATCTGCCATCGTGTTTTTTAAGCAGGTGAGTGGCTCTCAGGGCCTGCTCTTCTTCAAGCTTTTCTTCCCCGGACTTTTCTTCCCCAATTTTTCGCTGCGTGGAAAGTACCCACAGGCTCCCGGAAACAATGGTGCTTTCATCTGTATAAATCTCTTCAAGCCGAAAATTGACCGATTTGATATCAAATCGCCGGAACAGTTCTTCATACCATAGGGTTAACTGGTCAACAGAGGTAATGGTGTCACCCTCAGCGTTCCAGAAAAGCAGACCCGGATCGGGTTGGTAGTGACCGATGATTGCGTCGAGATCCTTACGGCAATAGCTGTCAGCGATCTCTGAGAAAAACTGGTCTACCAGTCTGGTTGCCAGGTCGAGGTCAGCCATGGCTGTTTTCTCCCCTGTCAATGGAGTTCAATGGCAATCGGGTTTGGAACATCGATTAAGAATAGCCCCCGTTTTGACAGCCGAATAAAACAATATGACTGATAATGCAAAATCGATGGTTGTGTTGGAGTTAAAGCCCAGGCTTTGGAGAGGTCTTATATACCGTTAAGAAATAATGCTGCTTTCATGTGGCTGACTAAACCATCAGCATCTATCTTACTTAGCATTCCTGAGACCTGTTGCTGCGAGCATTGGATACGGATATTGGTGTTGACCCTGGCTGACATAATAGTTTGCCGCCTTATGGGGTGTTCATCCCCGGGAAGTCTGCTCACAACGGTTTCCAGTCATGGCAACAATTCCAGAAAAGAAAGCTTATTATGAAAACAATGACCTTGTCCTGGGTTTCGCTGGTGCTTCTGCTGTTGGTTAGCCCGTTGATTGTGGCTGAAAACCGGCTCGATCCCATAAAAAAGTATATCCACAAGCATTTTGCCGATCAGCTGGAGATTACCCGGGAGCAAATAGAGCAACTCTCATGGGTGCTGGCTAATCCAGTGGTTACACCGGAGTTATCTACACAGTGGTCATCGGCGGCCATCCATCGGGAGGTGTCAAGAGCACTGTCCCGATTATATTGCCTGCAGCTGTTAAGAAACGGCTCACATGAGGCCTATAAGGCATTTGTGGCACCTCAGACTGACCCTGATACTCCCAGGTTGTCAGAGCCATCGTTCCAGCAGCTGTCCAGGGAGATTGCGGGGCTGGACGCTGTCTCTTATGAAGTTCTCCGGGCAACAGCCATTCTCGATGCAGTCACTTTATCGCCGGAGGCACGTAAGCGCGCTGCTAAAGCTCTGGCTAAGCCTGTTCCTGAAAATTCGGTGGATTTCCTATCGGTTACAGCACCCTATGCTGAGAAGATCTACCCGCTGGCTCGCTCGATTATTACCAAACACCCTTCAGCTGCCCGGTTGTTTGAAATTGTCTATCTGCCTCATAGCCACCTTCGCCATATGATGTATAACGAGGGCTCTTTGTCCATGTATACCGTGCTTAACTCCGGGATACAGAACAAGAGCATCAGTCACGATGATATGAATCTATGGTACGACCATTGGGTGGTGAATATTGCCGGATTCCGTGGCCATTTGGAGGCAAAAGGCTCCGTTTATCTCACCCAGAATACCTGGCGGTCCATGAATCAACTGAAGTTACTGCTGGACAGGCTGTCCAGGGAGCCGAAGCTGAACCCCATGCAGGTCTACCTGCAAAAGCGGGGGCAATGGTTGCAACTGAATACGTTGACCAGAAATCCCAGTGAGTTTCTTGCCCTTGCCTCCCTGGGGGCCACTGCAAGGTTGTTTACACCGGCCGAAGGCAGTGCGTTATACGCCAGCTTTAAAAGTCTGCCAGAGGATCAGCAGAAGCAGTGGGTTCAGTACAGCAAACGGCAATTAACGGCTTTGGCTACACCACCCGCAACCTATGGGCCTGCCGTTTATGCCAATGCCATTGCTGTGGCCGGGTTACCGGAAACCGTTCGTAAAGTGCTGCCAGTGATGCTCAGGTTTTATCAACAGGCGGAACAGATGAGGGCTGAAGGCCAGTTAGCTGCTGATATGCCCTTGTCGTTCAGGGAGCTGGCCCGGGAGCCGATGCTTAACAACATTCTGACCAGTCACCGGCAATTCACCACCGTCATCAATCCCGATGATGGCGTGGCTAAACTGGTAATGAAGGATAAACCGTAAACGTGGATGTACACACCTGAACGCTAATCAGAAATCCAGGGAGGATTTATGTTTTACCAGCATTTTCGTCAGAATATCGTTGGCCGTGATTTTGTTATTGGTGATTTGCATGGCATGTACGATCTCCTGATGTCCTCACTGGCCAACGTCGGTTTTGACCGGGAAAAGGATCGTTGTTTCAGTTGTGGCGACCTGATCGACCGGGGACCCGCTTCCGAGAAGTGCCTCTCTCTGATGGAGGAGCCATGGTTCCACTGTGTTCGTGGCAATCATGAGCAGTGCATGATTGATACGGTCAGACACCCATCCGCCCATGAGATTGCCCAATGGGTGCTTTGTGGCGGTGACTGGCATCTGCAAGTCTCATCAGAAAGAATGAACAGGTATGCGGACATGGCTTCTGAACAGCCGGTTCTGATCTCGGTTGATCTTCCTGGCGACAGGCAGGTGGCCATTTGCCATGCTGAGTACCCGTTGCCGGTCTGGAATCCAGAGAAAATAGCATCTGATCCGGACCTGGTCCGGGCGATGCAATGGTCCAGGACCCGGATTCAAAGTGAGGATGATTCTGTGGTTGCCGGTATTGACCACATCTTCTGTGGTCATACCATTGTTGATCAACCGGTTACCCTGGGAAATACTCACTTTATCGATACCGGTGGCTTTGAGAGCAACTGCCTGACGCTGTTATGCCTCAGTGAGCTTGCTGAGTGACCGGGGATTAATGCCACTCGACAACTGCCGCCTGCCGGTGGCGGGTTTTTGGGTAAGGCTCGTTTTCCCGGTATCCAAAGGCGACCATCACACTGACGCCAAACTCCCCGCTATCCAGCAGACCCTCCTGTGCCATCAGTGGCTCCAGCCGGTCACGGTTGAAACCTTCAATCGGGCAGGAGTCAATGCCAATCTGGGCGGCTACGCTCATCATATTACCAAGGGCGATATAGGTCTGTTTACAGGCCCAGTCAAACATGGCCCTGGGTGACTCGGTCAGCCGGAAGTCACTGTTTTGAAAGTCGCGGTAGAACTCGCTGATCATATCCACGACATCTTCAGGCAGCTGTTTAACAGTGCGCATGTGATCCAGGATGTATTCGGACTCATAATGCATGCTATTTTCTTTGCGGGCCAGAATGATGACAAAGTGACTGGCGGTGGGTAATTGTCCCTGGGCTCCCCAGCTGACGGTTTTGATCTTTTCCCTTAACTCAGGATTTTGGATGACCAGAAACTTCCAGGGTTCAAAACCAAATGAGCTGGGAGAAAGGCGCCCGGCATCCAGAATGAAATTAAAATCCTCATCGGGTATTTTCCGGCTGACATCAAAGCTTTTGCAGGCGTGACGGAAATTGAAGGCATCCAGAATTTGTTTACGCATGTCGGTGTTCATTGTTCAGACCCTATACAACAATAGTCGAGAGCTGCATTCTATTGGCATCAGGTTAAAATAGGAAGAAATCACAGAAATGACAGGCCTGACTTGCAAATTTCAGCACTTAAACAATACTCAAATCCCGAAAATCCGCTGCCAGACTGATTTCAGAAGCCGGTGCCCCATGACTCAAGAGTTCTATAACCAAAGTCGAACGTTTCAGACGATTTGCTAATGCCAGAGGCGTTTCTCCGTTATCAAAAACACCACAAAGGTCAGCACCGCCATGAATCAGCTTCAATAAAATCCCGGCATTGTTATGTACAATTGCCAGTCGCAGTGCCAACCCGTGAAGGGCATTAATCTCTGCGCCGGAATCAATCAGAAACTGAGTGATTGGACTCCTACCCAAATGCACGGCAAATGCCAGCGGAGAGATAACAAACTGCTCCCTGCACCTGAATAACTCATGGGGCATTACATTTGCCCGGGGTATAGAATAATTTGGAGAACAATTCACCGACGCGTGGAAATGCTCAACCAGCTCTCTGACATGGTCGATATTATTGGCGATAATGGCCTGGGTCAGCGGTGTAAGACCTCGAAAATCGGCGTTATCAATCCCGGAGCCCAGCTCGATAAGTGCCTTGATGCAGTCCTGCTGCCAGGCAAAAGTAGCAATGCACAGAGGGCTGAGGCTTCTTTTGCCATTGGACAATACCGTGGATTCCAGACTGGCACCAGCATCTACCAGTAAATGAATCATTTCAACACAGCCGTATTCAGCTGCGTACCCAAGAGCGGTCTGAACATCGTAAGGCTTATCAACCTCGGCACCGTTGGCAAGTAACAACTTGACGGTCTCCAGTTGATTATATCTGGCTGCACTGCAGATTATCCACCCATCCATGGCGTTGACATCGACTTTATGGGTGATCAAGAGTTTAACGATATCCAGCTTGCCAAATCCAATAGCAACCCACAGTGCCTCACCAGTGACTTTGGCTTCTTTCGATATTAACAACTCAACCAGTTGTGCAGCAGACTCCGAAGTAACAGAACTGACAAGAGGGGTATACCGAATTAACCTGTCGCGCAAAATGATCTCTAGCGTATGGTTAATGTCAGCTCCGTTATCGATCAATTTCCGAACCACATTGACGTGGCCATGACGAGTGGCGAACAAGAGTGATGAATTTAAATCTTTGGCACCGCGCTCAATCAAACAGCTGACCAACTCCACGAAGCCTTCGGTGGCGGCCAGTTCAATGGGAGAAAGTTTACCGAACGCCTCTGGCAAATTAATATCGACCCCCTGGTCAAGTAGAAACTTGACAATCGGTACATGCCCGTTGAGGGAGGCAACATGAATGGGCCTATAGTGTCCCAAGCGGTCCTCAAGCTTAATTTTTCCGGAAATCAGCGATGGGTCCTTCTCTACTGCACCGATCACTGTAGCGACATTTCCGTCCTGACAAGCTTTGAACAGCTGCAGTTTCAGGCTTTCAGAACGGCTTGCCAGAGATGAGTATCGGTCATCATTCAAAGCAACAATATCAAGAGTTTTGGGCGTTGTATCGCAAAGGATGCAAGTCCAGTCACCCAGCTGGCGACTATCAATCCAGATATCATTGCAGGCGTTATGGAATCTGTGCTGACATGGCAATATCACAACAGACCGTCCACTGAACAATGGGTCCCTGCATACAATGCATTTTTCAGGAGCTGACTCGGGCAGAGCACTCGCTGCTGACGGAGAGCCCGGCAAAGAACCGGGCAACAACTCTGAATGAATTGGATTCATTGTTAAACTCCTGGATTAGTCCAAGACAATTAAGTGCCTCATGAGCCGGGAAAAGAACTCAAGCTGCCAGGCACCGCGTTATCGCTGTTGTTGCATGACCTTTTGGCTCCTTTGCCAATGCAAGACTAGCGCAGAAAAGCGTTTATACCCACACACAAAAACATGACCAATAATGCTGCCTCCCAACGCGCAGCTGAGGTATGTTAATTATCTTTAAGCAGGAATTGATTGATGCAATCATTGCAGGATATTGACTGGAGCTCCTGGCAGGCCAAAGACCCCGCTACGCTGACATTTGTTATCAAGGATGGGCAAATTCTGCTGATTCGTAAAAAGCGTGGCCTGGGGGCCGGAAAAATCAATGGGCCGGGAGGACGACTTGAAGCCGGTGAATCCCTGCTGGAGTGCGCTATCCGCGAAGTGCAGGAGGAACTGTGCATCACCCCGGTGAATCCTGAGTTCTGTGGAGAGAGCTGTTTCCAGTTTACCGATGGCTACTCTATTCACGTGCATACCTATGTGGCAAGGGATTTTACCGGCTCACCGGCAGAGACGGATGAGGCCATACCGCTGTGGTTCTCCCTTGATCAGATCCCCTATGAAGAAATGTGGGCAGACGACATTATCTGGTTACCTGAAATGCTGAAGGGGAACAGGTTCAAAGGACGCTATCTGTTCGATGGTGACCGGATGCTGGATTACCACCTGGATATTTTTTAAAAAAAATAACATACAGGGGTTGGAATCGAATTAAACGTACATATATTAGGGATAACAGTGGCTCAAAGCAGCACTGTCAACCAAGGCTTGTTCATAATGAAAAGCCGATTTGATCAACATATTGCTCTATTGAGGATATGACTATGCGTACCTTTGATTTTGATTTCACTCCCCTGTACCGTTCTGCTATTGGCTTTGACCGGATGGCTCACCTTCTGGAGTCCATGAATGCCGGGCATTCCCAGACACCCCGGAATAATGGCTACCCTCCTTACAATATCGAACTGCTGGATGAGAACGAATACCGTATCACCATGGCGGTTGCCGGCTTTGCCGAAGATGAACTGGAAATAGAAAGCCGTGAGGGTGTACTGATTGTCCAGGGCAAGAAAACGCCAGACGATGCAGAGCGCAAATACCTCTACCAGGGCATTGCCGAGCGTAACTTTGAGCGCCGTTTCCAGCTGGCCGACTACGTCCGTGTCACCGGTGCGACCATAGATAATGGTCTTTTGCATATTGATCTGGAACGTGAAATTCCAGAGGCGATGAAGCCAAGAAAAATCAATATCGGTAAGAACAAGCTGTTGGAAGCTGAAGCCGCCGATGGTGCTTAACCATCATATTCTGAATAGCGTAAGACAGTTATGAGAGGTGGCTTCTGCCACCTCCGGCAAAGAGATTCCTCGTAGTTCCGCCAGGCACTCAGCCACCAGTTTCACTCTTCCCGGCTCATTTCTCTGTCCCTGATAGCCATTCAATGGCATATCCGGAGCGTCTGTCTCAAGCACAATGCTGTCGATTGGCATAGTGGCTGCCAAGTGTCGTGTTTTACGGGCTCTCGGGTAGGTGATACCGCCACCAAACCCCAGCTTAAAGCCTAACTTCAGATATTCTCCGGCCTGTTGTTCACTACCGGAAAATCCGTGAATAATCCCGGCCCGTTCTGGTTTGTATCGTCGCAGTACTTTTAAAATATCATCATGACTTTTCCGGCCATGAATAATCAGTGGCATCTGGTGCAGACAGGCCAGTTTAACCTGGCCAGTGAACAGCTCGAGTTGTTTGGCCTTTGTCTGGGGAGTCGTGTTCCGGTCAAAAAAATCCAGCCCGGTTTCCCCTATGGCAACGACCCCGGCGGGACGTTGTTGTAATAGCGTATCCAATACATTCAGATGTTCGGGATGATGTTCAGAAATAAACCAGGGATGCAGACCAAGGGCCGTTACAATACTTACGGGACTCACTTGCGACAGTAATTCTGACTCATTAATCAGGGAAGGCCATTCCACCTGTTGAGTGGCAGGGATGCAGATGTGACTGACTGCTGCCTTTTCTGCCTGACTCAACACCTGTAAACGATCCTCATCAAAGACTGAAAAATTAAGATGGCAATGGCTGTCGAACAGAGACAGCGTATCGTTCTCTTTTGTCACAGCTGATTTTTCCTCTAAAAATGAATTTCAGGAGAATGTTCTTCTGTTTTCCGTTAGTAAAAAGCCTATAATGCCCACCTGCAAGTCAATTTTGATTCAAATAATGATGAAAAACCTGTCAAGGCACTTATTCCGGCTTCTCCTTCCGATAGCATTATTACTTGGCTTACTGCTGGTATTTTACGGATCCCGCTTGTTGAACAAGAGTGAAAATTTCGTCGATAAACAAAGGTTTCAAACGGTTGCTTATTGCAACACGTACAAAGGGTGTCAGAGCAAGCTAGGGAATGGTTCGATCACGCTTAATATTTTGCCGGCGTCCATACCGACGGGGCAGCCACTGGCTATCAGGGCAGAAGTTTCAGGGCTTGCTGCTGAAAAGGTCAGCATGGAGTTCGTCGGGCGTGATATGCCCATGGGGTTGATGCCATTCAATTTACAGAAACAATCTGGACATTTTGCAGACACTGAACTGTATACTGGTACCGGCAATATCGCTTTTTGTGCCACCGACCGCAACATGGTCTGGATCGCCAGGCTGAAAATGGAAACCAGAGAAGCGGTATATGATGTTCTTTTTGAACTGGACCCTTTAGAAGCAAACTCACAGCAGATTGCTATCCTCCCATAATACTTCTAATGAATAGTGGAGTTGATTAATGAAAAGCGGAACGATTTTGTATGCTAAGGCAGTCAGGGTTATGGGAACAATCGTACATAGTGCGATGGCTTTGATGATGCTATTGACTGCGCACACTGCAATGGCTGCACAGGGCGGGCACAGTCATGCTCGCTCAAAAGAGCACTCTGAACCAGCGTTGCAGTTACTGAACGCCAGTGCCCGTGCAACCAAGCCGGGTATGTCCTCATCAGCTGCTTATATGACCATCTACAATGGTACTGATCAGGCCGTACAGATTCGCTCATTGAGCAGCCCAGTTGCCGGGAAAACAGAGCTTCATACCACAGAAATGAACAATGGCATGATGAAAATGCGCCGTGTGGATAACCTTACCATCAACCCGGGCGACAGGTTGGAGCTAAAGCCCGGTGGCTATCATGTTATGTTGATGGGCCTTAACAAGCCTATAGCCAAAAACAGTAAAGTGCCGGTGACGATCACTTTCAGTAATGGTGATCAGAAGACAGTGGTTGCTCATGCCACGGATGAGATCAAAGGCCAGCATATGGCGCATTGAGTAAGGAGCTGTCCTGAAATAATTTCCACATTTCTGAGTTTCAAAACTCCGTTCGTCCTGAGCCTGTCGAAGGGCGTGAACTCCGGCCTCATGTATTGTGCCAATCACCCTTCGATACTTCGACAAGCTCAGCACTCAGGATGAACGGAGATCGAGTCCAAAATGTGGAAATTATTTCGGGACATTCCTAAGCGGAACTATTGCCTGGTCATAAACAGCAGGAGCACAGAAAAAAGGCCTTCACCCTAACCGTCTCTGTGCCTCTGTGGTTAAAAGAGTAGGGTTAAAAGAGTAAGGTTAAAAGAGGGTAACGCCTTATCCCTGCTCCAACTCGCCAAGAATGGCTTCCTGCAGTTCAGAAGGTGTCACAACAAGCCCTTCTTCTTCATTAACCGGGAATATGGCCAACATGGTGTTATCCCGCTCCAGACCAGGCGTCCAGCGCTCCAGCCACACTTCCAGATTGATGGCTTTTGGCTGGCAGTCTGACCAGTCATCCACTGCCCAGGCTTTGGCGAAATCAGGGTGTGGCCAGATGGGCAGACACTCTTCACCATCACTGGATGACAGCTCTACCCAACCCTCGGGACTGTGCAGGCTCCAGATCTCTTCCCAGTCCGCCACTTTTTTCAGAAAGTAATCATAACGCTCATGGTCAGCCAGCTTCTGAATAGATTCGAACTGCCTGTCGTTGAGTTTGTAAGTCATCAGTCATCAACGCTAATGCATAAAATAGTGGGGGGAGTGTATTACCAGCGCAGGATTGAAAGCAAATGGTACGATAGAATGGTGTTCAGAATTCCGGATAAAAAATAATAACGGAAGAAAAAGCCCCGGAAGCTCTGTTTGGCGATGGGTTTGCCAGCTATAAATAGTCAATAAGGCGTTGGCTCTGGGCTTACTACTACTAAAACGGTATAGTCCGCCCCCTGTTTTATAGTCTGTTTTGTGATCTATGAAGTTGTATAGTACACCGCTGAAGGCTTGTCTGTTGGCGGGTTTGGTTCTGGCAGCCAGAGAGCTTTGCCCATTTTGGCCCACTATGGCTTTCATGGAAGAGATTCTGTTTTTCCTGGCCGGTCTGATTGCCGGCATCCGATTGCCGGATCTGGATTTTGTGATACCGGGGCTGTCCCACCGCTCAGCAATAACCCATTCCTGTATTCCTGCGCTGGTGGTTTGGGCTTTCGGTTTTTCAGCCATTGCCGCAGGTATGGCCCTGGGAATTGCCTTTCACCTGTCGTCGGATCTGCAACCCAAAGCCTGGACCGGTGGCGCACTGATCAAGTTTCCGTTGCTGGGCAGTATCGGGATGCTGTCGCCCATCTGGTTAATTGCCAATGTGATTGGTTGTCTGGCGATCTTTATGGAAGTGGTTTCCGGTGAACCTGTGGATGCCCGGCTGATGATAATGGCACTCTGTTTAATGGGGGCTGGCTGGTATTTTTTCCAGGAGGAAAAGCGCCCACTGTTACCGTTGATGACCCTGGGGTTTGCTGTTTTGCTGGTTCATGCAGTACGGGGGGGAACTTTATCGGTAAAGCAGGTGTGGCAATATTTTGTTTAGGGTCTGTTGATGTTTTTTGTTACAAGTTCAACAGACCCTCGATTACCGGTCAGTCATGAACGAACTGATTATTGATCGACTGATAATGAAAACGGATTTTATGAAGCTGGTTTTCGATCTCCTGTTTACTCATGTCCATCTCATCGGCCAGCTGATCCAGTGAGTTGCAGGTAAGCCTCAGCTTTTCGTTGACAATGCCCAGAAGGATAAAAGGGTTGAGGTTCTCGGGGTTTTCGAGTTCCATGGCGGCACTCCGTTCAAGTCAGCTGATGAAAAAACACCACTTGGCTGTACTTAAAACATAGCTCAGCTATTTAACTTTGCCTGCCCGGGTTCTCAGTTGCTGTTGCCTGCGTTCGTCTTTCTTTAATTGACGACGATGGACAACGGTCTTGGCAACTTCTGCGCCCATGTGGGCTTCACCTCGTGCCCTGGCCAGCTGCATCTGTTTTTCACGCTCCGAAAACCGTGCTTTTTGCTGTTCGCTCAGCAGGTCAAAACAGTGCGGGCAGCTGACACCCTGCTGGTACATATCACTTTGCTTATCGGCTTCCGTAATGGGTAAACGACAGGCGTTGCACTGGTCGTAGGAGCCCGGCTCAAGGTCATGATTCACCGTCACCCGTTCATCAAAGACAAAGCATTCACCTTCCCAGAGTGACTGCGCTTTCGGTACCTCTTCCAGGTATTTCAGGATGCCGCCTTTCAGATGGTAAACCTCGTCAAAGCCTTGTTCTTTGAGCAGGGCCGTGGACTTCTCGCAGCGTATGCCGCCAGTGCAGAACATGGCCACCTTTTTATGAGTTTCAGGATTCAGGTTGGCATTGACATATTGCGGAAACTGCCGGAAGGAATCTGTCTTTGGATTGATGGCGTGCTTGAAGGTGCCCACCTGAATTTCGTAATCGTTACGGGTATCCACCACAAGGACTTCAGGGTCACTGATCAGGCTATTCCAGTCTGCCGGTTCCACATAGGTCCCGACGGCCTTTTGTGGGTCAATGTCTTCCACTCCCATGGTGACAATCTCTTTTTTGAGTTTGACCCTGGTTCTTTTGAACGGCATGGATTCACTGAGGGACTCTTTGTATTCAATGGGGTTCAGACGGGTATCCCGGTTAAGCCAGGCCAGCAGCGCATTGATGCCTTCCCGGGTGCTGGCCACGGTGCCGTTAATGCCTTCCCGGGCAAGCAGCAGCGTCCCTCTGATATGGTTTGCTTCCATGGTTCTGAGCAGGGGTTCCCGCAGGCTGGTGAAGTTCTTCAGGGTAACGAATTTATAGAGGGCACAGACCACGATATGAGCGTCTGTTTGAGTGTTTTCTGGAGGCGAGAGTGTCATTGTCTTTATTGTCCTTGGTTAGCGGTCCGGAGCGTAAGTCCGGAGCTAGGAAAGGAATTCTAGCAGAGGCAGGCAGCCTTGAAAAATCCAGCCAAGGCTACAATAGTGCAGAATAATAATGGCCAGATTAAGAATAACACCATGACCCAACCGGTAATTGAACTGCTGCAATCGCACCGATCCATTCGCAAATTCACGGAACAGCCGATCGCAGAGTCCTTGTTGAGAGACTTGATCAGCGCGGGCCAAAGTGCCGCCACATCCAGCAATTTGCAGGGTGTCAGTGTTATTCGGGTCAGAAACCCTGAAACCCGCAAAGCCATGGCAGAGCTTGCCGGTGGCCAGACCTATGTGCAGCAGGCGGCTGAGTTTCTGGTGTTCTGTGCTGACCTGCATCGCTCTGGCTGGTGCTGTGAACAGTCGGGCAACACCATGGCAGACGGAATGACCGAGCATTTCATTATTGCCACGGTTGATGTTGCCCTGTTTGCCCAGAACGTGGTGGTCGCTGCTGAGTCAGAAGGGCTGGGTATCTGCTATATCGGAGGTCTGCGCAATGACCCGCAACAGGTCAGTGATTTGCTGGCGTTGCCGGAATATGTCTACCCCGTTTTTGGCCTCTGCCTTGGGTACCCGGATCAGGATCCGGAGTGTAAACCCAGACTGCCGCTGGAAGCTGTGCTGATGGAGGAGCATTACCAGCCAGTGAATAAGGCGCTGGTGGCTGAATATGATGAAACTATGAGAGCCTATTACCAGCGGCGGACCAAAGGCAAGCTGGATCGGGTCTGGTCTCAGGAAATGTCGGCCTTGCTGGGTAAAGAATCCCGCCCTCACATGAGGTCGTTTCTGGAGAAAAAAGGGTTCAGGATGCGCTGATTCAACTGAGATAAGCTGTTGCTTTAGTACATTGTTTCAATGAGTTTGACGGGTTGTCGTGCCTCCGCATTCCTTTCTTCCTGAGGCTTGTCGAAGGGCGCAAACTCCGGCCCCCGATAGATCGTGCCAAGCCCCCTTCGTCCGTGCATCCTGAGCGGAGCCGAAGGGCGCTCAGGGTGAACGGAGATTGTACACATCAAACTTTATAAACTGATGCAAGAAAAAATGAGGCAAGCTAATGAACCCATTTCTCTTTGAGAGTAACGAGGCATTTATTAACGGTCAGTGGGTTGGTGCACAAAGTGGCCGCACCTATTGGGTAACAAATCCCGCTACCGGACAACAGATTGCGGAAGTACCGGATATGGGGGCAGCAGATGCTGAACAGGCTGTTGAAGTAGCCAGTGAGGCCTTTAGTTCATGGAAAAGAACCACAGCCAAAGAGCGGGCAGGGCTTTTGATGAAATGGTTCCAGCTCATGACTTCGTATGCGGAGGACCTTGCTCAACTGTTAACCCTTGAGCAGGGAAAACCCTATAAGGAGGCATATGGTGAAGTATTGTATGGCGCATCCTTTATCGAATGGTTCGCCGAGGAAGGCAAGAGAACCTATGGTGATATCATTCCCTCTACGATGGCAACTGCCCGCTATTTAACGATGAAGCAACCGGTGGGGGTGGTCAGTGCCATAACGCCATGGAATTTTCCCGTTGCCATGATTGCTCGAAAAGCAGCACCGGCACTGGCAGCTGGCTGTACTATTGTTATCAAGCCAGCTGAAGACACCCCATTATGTGCGTTTGCGATGGCCAGGCTTGCGCAGCAGGCCGGAATTCCTGCGGGTGTGATTAATGTTATTACGTCGTCGTCTGCTGTAGAGACTGGTTCGGTGCTAACCACGCACCCTTTGGTTCGAAAGGTTTCCTTTACGGGGTCAACGCCGGTTGGTAAGCATCTTATACGTCAGAGTGCCGATACGGTAAAAAAAGTTTCCATGGAATTGGGCGGAAATGCTCCATTTATCGTCTTTGAAGACGCAGACATCGACAAGGCAGTGCAAGGGGCGTTGATTTCAAAATACAGGAATGCTGGCCAGACCTGTGTATGTACGAACCGCCTTTACGTACAGGACGGGGTCTACGATGAGTTCCTGGAGAAGTACACTGCAGCTGTTGCGGCACTTAAGGTGGGTAATGGCCTTGATAAAGAGACAGACATAGGCCCTATGATAAATAGCCGCGCAATAGAAAAAATTGCGTACCTCGTTAACCTGGCAAAAGAACAGGGGGCTACCGTGCATATGGGCGGGTCCCGATCCAATGTCGGAGACCTGTATTTTGAACCCACCATATTGACCAGTGTTGATGAAAGCATGGATGTGGCTCACCAGGAACTGTTCGGACCGGTCACTACGGTGTTCCGGTTCAAGTCAGAAGCTGACGTCATCCATCGGGCAAATAATACGCCGTTTGGGTTGGCTGCCTATTTTTATTCCCGTGATCTGTCACGAGTCTGGCGGGTCAGCGAAGCATTGGAGTATGGCATGGTCGCTGTTAATGAAGGTATCCTTTCCACCGAGGCAGCACCATTTGGCGGCATCAAAGAGTCCGGCATCGGGCGGGAAGGCTCAAAATATGGCATCGAAGACTATCTTGAAATCAAATATGTTTGTCTTGGTGTAGGAGAATAATCGGGTTTTATTTGATATTGGTTAATACCCTGATCAAGGTTTCGCTCAGCTTTTGGCTGGCCTTGCCCAGATTGTTCAGAAACTGCTCAACATTATCCAGTTCGATATCGATATGATCGGTCACGGATTTGATCGGCAGGAAGTCGATGCCGTAAAGATGAGCGGTGGCAGCAACGGCGGCACACTCCATCTCTTTGGCCATACCCTGGTTTTGCCTGATCCACTGCCTGTCGATATCCGGCATATCGAGGGAGTTGCCTGTGGTGACCACTCCAAGCTTATGCTCAATACCCTGAAAGTATTCGGGGCGATAGGCGGTTGGATAAGCGCCCATGGCAAAACGGTCAAAGCCTTTCAGGGGAACCCGGTGGTCATGGTAAACCACCGGCTGGTCGGAAGTGATGATATCTGCAATATCAGCATCGGCTGAAAAAGCACCGCAGGTGCCCGCATTAATGATCAGCTCCGGAGCAAACTCAATAATGGCGGACTGGGTATTCAGCGCGGCAAACTCGGTGCCTATCCTGTCGACACCGTACTCACTGGATGTGCCATTCAGGGAGATCATGATGGTATTACCAGCAAACTCACCCTGAAAGCGGGGGAAGTGACTTTGCAACCGGGGATCGGCGGGCAGTGCCTTGAGACCCAATTGATCAATGATTGGCCGGGCTTCCGCTGCCATGGCCATAATGATCAGAATTCGTTTCGACATTAGCTCTCCAGCCAGATATCCCTGGCCCATAACCAGATGGATGGCCAGCTGTCGTCAGTCACTTCACCGTCAGCCCAGCGAACCACTTCTCCTTCTTCGGAAATGCCATAGTATTCACCATTGCATTCACAAATGGGGATCAGCTCTCTCGGCAGACCTTCAGCCCAGGCATTGGCTGCGACTTCCGGCAGATAAGTATGGGATTGGGGATCAGTAACCGTCACCGGTTCAATGGAGCCATAAATAACATCACTGACGTGCAGCAGAAACTCCCGGAGTTCGTAGGGAAGGGGAATCAGAATCTGTTCTTCCACTTCCACCAGCTGGTCTTCATCCGGCAGTTCCAGTGGGACTGACACATCCAGGGCCCGTTCCCGCAGTTCTTCAATAATATCTTCCATTGTATGCGACCTTTGTCACCCGCTTTCTACGGTGGGAATACCCGGCAGAGGCAGGGTATTCCCAGCTTATTGCTTTTCACCTGGCTGAAATGAATCAGCCTGGTCAGGACTTCCGTTTTTTCCCTGAGAAAACAGCAGGCCTTTTCTTTGACGCAGTACCTGAAGGCTTTCTGGTGCTGCCATTGCGTGATTTATTACCCGAACGCTGTTTTATCGCAGGCTTTCCTGTTTTCAGGTCAGGTTTGCTTCGCTTGTTGCGGGTTTTACCGGCTGGCTCATCAATCTCAGCAGGACGCACCTCGCCATCTTCAAAGTAGGGCAGAGGTTCTATTTCCAGTGGTTTTTTGATCAGCTGCTGGATACCGGCCAATAACTTTTTCTCTTCCGGGTTCACCAGGGAGATAGCCCTGCCTTTTTGTCCGGCGCGGCCGGTGCGGCCAATGCGGTGCACGTAGTCCTGGGGAACTTTGGGCAGGTCATAATTGATGACCAGCGGCAGCTGTTCGATATCCAGGCCTCTGGCGGCCACATCCGTTGCTACCAGAACATCAAAATAGTTATCCTTAAAATCTTCCAGTGTGCGAATACGCAGGTACTGACTTTTATCGCTGTGAATGGGCTGGGCATTGATGCCGTCTTCTGCCAGCAACTCGGCAACCTTGTTGGCGGCTTTTTTAGTGCGGACAAACACCAGCACTTTCTGCCAGCGACCACCATGGATGAGATAGCTGAGAATCTCCGGTTTGTCCTGCTGGTCCACCGGGTAGAAAGACTGGGATACGGTGTTAGCAGCAGAGTTGGGGTTTTCCAGTTCAATCTTGACCGGATGGCGCATGAATTCATGGGCCAGCTGTTTAATGTCTTTGGAAAAGGTGGCGGAGAACAACAGGTTCTGACGTTTTGTCGGCGCGTTTTGCACAATGTGTTGAATATCGTCACGGAAACCCAGGTCCAGCATCCGGTCGGCTTCATCCAGCACCAGTATTCTCAAACTGTCCAGTTGGATATGCTTCCGGTTGATCATGTCCACCAGGCGACCGGGTGTCGCCACTAGGACATCAACGCCTTCTTTCAGAACCTGCAACTGATCGTCAATATCTACGCCACCATAGACGGCAGCTGTCTTGATAGCCGTGTGCTTGCCATAGGTCTGGAAACTATTATCAACCTGAATGGCCAGCTCCCTGGTAGGGACCAGCACCAGGGCGCGGATCGCTTTACTGGTTCTCATCTGCGCCAGCCGGTGCAGGATTGGCAAAGTGAAACTGGCGGTTTTACCGGTGCCGGTCTGGGCAGATGCCATCAGGTCACGGCCAGTTAAAGCCATGGGAATCGCTTTGGCCTGAACTGGGGTGGGATTCTGGTAGCCCGCTTCATTGACTGCCTGAATCAGCAACTCATCCAGCCCAAGAGCGGAAAAAGGTAGGTTATTGCTCATGTGTATTATTTCCTGCGCCTGGGTGGTTCAAAACCGGAATCGGTTGAGGTGGTTGCAGTGGTGGGTTTGGCTTCGGCCGCCGGTGTACGACGTTTGCCCACGTTCTTCTGCTCCCGGTGACGTTGTTTATCCGCCGGTTGTTTTTTACCAGCGCCTTTTTTACCGGCCGGTTTTTTCTTGCCGGCGGCTTTGCCAGAACTTTTCAGCTTTTTGGGGCCTTTATAGCTGCCCGGCAGTTCTTTGATGGTGCGTTTCTCAAACCGCAGCCGGAGGTAGCGTTCAATACCCGACATCCGGTTCCATTCGTCCGGTCCAATCAGGGAGATGGCCAGCCCCTGTTCTCCGGCACGTCCGGTACGGCCAATCCGGTGGACATAGTCATCACCGTTACGGGCCATTTCCAGGTTGATAACCAGTTCCACACCTTTGATATCCAGGCCTCGGGCTGCCACATCGGTAGCAATCAGAATGTTGATCTTGCCATCCAGCAGCAGGCGCATAACGTGCTTGCGCTCCCGCTGGTCCATATCCCCGTGGAGTACGCCGACCTTCAGGCCTTTAACCCGGATTTTGCCGACAAACTCCTCAGCCCGGGCTTTGGTATTGGTGAACACCAGGGCTTTGTCATAGGTTTCATTCCGAAGCAGCCAGATCAGCTGTTTTTCTTTATGGGCGGCATCGTCCGAGAGAATAATCTGCTGGTGGATATTGGCGTGCTTTTCCTGGACAGAGTTCAGCTTCAGACGGGCTGGGTCGTTCAATACCTGGTAGGCCATTTCACCCAGGCCCCGGGCTTCCAGGGTTGCTGAGAACAGGAAGGTCTGGCGATCGCCATGGCACTCTTCCACGATACTCAAAACATCGGGACCAAAGCCCATATCCAGCATGCGGTCCGCTTCATCCAGTACCAGGTATTCCAGGTCGCTGAAATCGTGGTTGCCGTTTTTTATATGCTCAATCAGGCGGCCGGGGGTGGCAATAATGATTTCGGGGTTTTTCCGCAGAGTGTTTACCTGATGGCGATAGTCCTCACCACCAACGATCAGCCCTGCCTTGATGTAGGTATAGCGTGCCAGGGCTTCACACTCTTTTAACACCTGCAGGCCCAACTCCCGGGTAGGCACGAGCACCAGTGCCCGGGTACTGGTTTTGGGCGAAGGGGTGGTGTGCATATGGTTGAGCATGGGCAGCAGAAACGCTGCGGTCTTACCACTGCCGGTTTCTGCGCTGACCATCAGATCCTTGCCGGTCATAGCCAGAGGTAGGGTTTGTTCCTGAACCGGGGTGGCCTGTTCAAACCCGAGTTCAGAGAGTGCTTTTTGCACCCGTTCATGGAGAGCCAGCTCAGAAAAAAGCAATGGGGAGTTCCTCGACCATAGGTGAAATACGGTTTTCTAGAAGGGAGATAAATGGTGAAGTATTCTATGACTGATGACTTGGAAAGCCAATATGTGAAAATTCATAAATAGTGAGTGGTTTGCGGTGGCTGAAGCAATGGGGTTTCAGTTACCCAACTCCCTGCATTGTTACTGGCTATAACGCTCCTTTGATATTAACATCCCGTTTTTCAGGCATAGTCTTCCCCGAATGCGTTTAGATAAATACCTCTGCGAAAGTACCGAACTCTCACGTGCCAATGCCAAAAAATGTTTGCACCGAGGTGAAGTGACCTGTGATGGCATTGTGGTAAAAAACAGTGCCTTCAAAGTGCCGGATACCTGTGAAGTCCGTTTGCTGGGTGAGCTGGTCAAAGCTCGCGGGCTGCGCTATATCATGCTCAACAAACCCGAAGATACGCTCTGTTCCAATGTGGATGAGGTCTATCCATCGGTTCTCTCGTTGCTGGATATTCCCAAGGCTTATTCACTCCATATCGCTGGCCGCCTGGATGCAGATACGACAGGGCTGGTATTGATTACCGATGATGGGCAATGGTCCCATCGCTTGGCCTCGCCCGTAAAAGTGTGTGGCAAGCGCTATCGCGTGCAATTAGCCGACCCTCTGCCAGAAGATAAGACCGCAGAACTGATTGAGCGGTTTGCCAGCGGTATTGAATTGAAAGGTGAGAAAGCACCGACCAAGCCTGCCTTGCTGAAAGTTCTGACACCCTCAGAGGTATTGTTGACCATTACTGAGGGTAAATATCATCAGGTTAAGCGTATGTTTGCGACCATTGGCAATAAAGTGGTGAGTCTGCATCGCGAACAGGTTGGGGATATTGGCCTTGATGTATCTCTGAGGCCCGGGGAGTGGCGCTATCTGACTCAGGATGAAATCGACTCAGTGTGATCGGCTGACCCGGAAGAATAGCAAATAAGCCCTGCTAATGAATGCCACCTCGCCACGGGCGCTATGCTCAGACAGTCTTTAATCATTTAACTGTGGATCAGCTTGCGGACTTTTTTTGCATGGAGGCGGCAACGGCAAACAGGTAATTTTCGAGGGCGACGGTGGCGCTAAATCCTTCCCATACAGGCACCAGACTTTAAATTGCGTGGTATCAAGGCTTATGGTGACGATATGGCTGCTGTTGGCATTGAATTCTGCCAGGCCGAGCCGGTAAGAGTGGTGCAGGGAGGCTTTTACCTGTAACTCTTTGCGATCAGCCTCAATGCCAATGATCAGAGCGTTGCCGCTACAGTCACAGATGGCAACATGGGAGCCATCGTGGTTAAACTGACCTGATTGAACCCCGCTTTCTGGTACAATATTGCCGATTTGCAACCACTGGCCACTGGCATTACGAGAGTGGATTCTGGCTTGGTGATTGACGCTGTGTTTTGTTGAGTTGTTTCCGGACAGGGTCAAAATTCGGCAGCTATCAGCGCTGAATTGGGTGGAGGTGATTTGACGTTTATGGGTAATGGAATATTGCTGTGACCAACTCCTGTGGTCTACATCAAACTCGTAGATTTTCGCCGAGCAATCATCACTGGCTGTTATTATCAGGAGACTATTGGGACTAAAGTGGGCAGATCTAACCCGCCCGGTATGGTGAATAACCGCTTTAAACTGCCAATTGTTGCCGGTGTCACAACTGAAGATTTTGCAGGTATGATCACTACTGGCCGTCACGACATGTCTGCTGTCAGGGCTGAAGAAAGCTGTCCAAATCCGTTCTGAGTGGGTGATGTCGGCTTTTTTTGTCCAACGGCCATCGGCATTAACGCTGTAAATCGTTGCTGTCTGGCCGCCATTCTGATGAAGGCTGACGGTGATGATATGGTTGCCATCCGGGCTGAACCTGGCTGAGAACACCCTGCCATTATGGTTCAGGGTGGTTCTTGTCAGCCATGTGCCGTTGGCAAACTCATGGATTTTTACGGTGTGATCATCACTGGCAGTCACTAGCAGGCGGCTATCAGGGCTGAATTCAGCTGAATTAACAATCCCCTCATGGGTAATCCTCGCTGTTGATGCCCAGCAGCCAGTTTGATCCACTGAGCAGATGTATGCACTCATATCTTCGCTGGCCGTCACTGCATGGCGACTATCGGGGCTGAAGGTGGCCGATACGATCTCCTTTTCATGGGCAACGAAGAGTTGCCCTGCCCAGCAGTCAGTGGCAGTACGGCTGGAGATTTTTACCGCCCGGTAGCCACAGCGGCTCATTATATGGCGTTTATCAGCGCTGAGGGAGACCGCCCTGACGCAGCCCCAGCGATGAATGGAGATCTCCCTGTGGTCAAGGTTCTTCGCTGACAGGATATGAATTTTTGCACAGCAATCGGCACTATCACAGTTGGTTACCAGGTAGCTGACATCACTGGGAGTGAGCAGGCACAGGTCGGATTTAAAGGACTTGCACTGAATGTCTGATACTAAAGCCGGGTTAAAGGCTGGAAAGTCAAACATGAGTTTAGCCACCCGGTAAAACAGGCGTTGAGGGAACGATGTTATCTTTTCCGGGTTGCAGGCCTCAAGGTCGTCCGTCGCCTCCCCGGCCAGCTGGCTGCAAAGACGGCTGACCAGCACTTCATCACGGGTAAACTGCATAAGCCAGGCTTTCAGTTTATGTTGACTGATGTTTTTCGCGATCCGGGTGAATTGCTGCTTTTGTGATGTCTCGAACTGTGCGTACCATGCCTGGCTCCTGACGGTCAGAATACTGGTGGCTAAATTCCTTAAATCCAGACAGGTTTTTTCTATCGCCACAATATCTCTGTGTGATAAATAACCCAAAATCCGTAATAAAGGTTCACTTGGCATGGCCAGTAATGGAAAGCAGTCCCGGGCAGGAACAGTGGTGACACCATGGCTGGTACCATTTTCTGTCGGATCATTGGTCTCAAGTAACGGCTCATTTTTGACGGGCGAAACCTCAGTTTCTATTGTTATTTTAGCGATTTTACTGGGTTGTAGATGATCGCATGTAGAATTTGCCAGTCTTTTTTGAGGAGTTACGGTCTCAAAAGCTAAAGCGTTATAGTCATTAGGTTGGCCAACTTTATTGGTATTCATCTTTAAAACTTCCATGGTACGGAGTAAGGGTGATCCTTGTTAATGGCATGATTTAACTCGTGCGGTAGCTTTGAGTCTTCCGGAGGGAACAGAGATTTAATATCTTCGATCGGACGTACATGGAACTGGGTGAGGGTGTTTTGTAGAAGAATGTGACAGGTGTCAGCCCTGGAAAAGGTTACCGGAACTTTGTGGAGTGTATCGTTGATTGACTTGCCAGCAAAAAATCGGTAACGGTCTTCCTGGACCTGGAAGACATGTAACAGGAGGTAAGTGTTGCCGGAATTGCTACCGTAAGTCCGCAATTCGAAAGCTGCACCGACATTGTTCGCTGTTATGTTAGGGTTCTGCATACTCTTATTCCTTTAAGCTTGTGATTGGTATGTTGTTGAATGTCAAACAGCCACACTTTAAGACAGATTTCTGAAGCAAAAGTTCATGGGAGCCAGTGTGACCGTGTTGGTAGGATCGGGTTCAGTTTCATTTGCTGAGATCGCCCTGTCTGATGCAACCGGGAAAACAACTGGCTTTCAATGCGCTGATGTTTGAGAACCAACCGATCTGTTTTCGGTCAGCGTGCTGGCTGGACAAAAAGACTGAAGTTTTACCGGGGATCAGGCTCAGTGGTTTGGTATCGACGCCGGGCGGATAAGAAAAGGAGATCGAGCGGATATCGTGGTAATCAGCCCGGTGATATGGACTTAAGAGCGCAGCTGTCGGGCTACGCTCTAATTCTATGGCTGAGGACGATTACATCACACGCATGCCAGGCTGAGCGCCTTCGTGAGGCTCAAGAATCCACAGATCCTTACCGCCGGGGCCTGCGGCCAATACCATGCCTTCACTCACACCAAACTTCATTTTACGTGGAGCCAGATTGGCCACCATAACCGTATGTTTGCCCACCAGGGCTTCTGGTGCATAGGCAGACTTGATGCCGGCAAAGACATTGCGAGGCTCGGGTTCGCCAATATCCAGGGTCAGACGCAGCAGCTTGCCCGCCCCTTCCACCAGTTCGGCGTTGACAATTCTGGCGATACGCAGATCAACTCTGGCGAAGTCATCAAAGGTGATTTCATCGGCAACAGGGTCTTTCTCTAACCATTCAGAAGAAACAGCAGACGTTTCAGCTGGCTTATTGGATGATTCCATCTGGGCCAGGACCTCCTTACTGGCTTCGATCATGGACGCTACTTTATCGGCTTCGACGCGGGTCATCAATGGTTCAAATTTATTGACGTGGTGATCCAGAAGCAGCGTCTGGCTGTCCTGCCAGGTGAGAGGGGCAACATTGAGGAAGGCCTCCGCTTTCACCGTCATGGCTGGCAGTACCGGCTTGAGATAGATCATCAGTAGTCGGAACAGGTTGATGCCGGTGCTGCAGATGTCATGCAGAACCTGTCTTTTCTCAAGAGAGTTGCCCTGTTCTTTGGCAACTACCCATGGCTTCACTTCGTCAATCCAGGCATTGGCTTTGTCTGCCAGGGCCATGATCTCACGCATCGCCTTGCCAAATTCGCGGCCTTCATAGTGCCCGGCAATACGCTGTGCCGCTGCCTGGAAGTCGGCGGTGAGTTCCGGTGCGCCCTTCTCGGAAGAAAGGGTGGCAGAAAGCCTGCCGCCAAAACGCTTATTGATAAAACCGGCATTACGGCTGGCAATATTGACCACCTTGCCCACCAGATCCGAGTTTACCCGTTGGATAAAGTCATCGGTATTCAGGTCAAGGTCATCAATACGGTTGGAGAGTTTGGCGGCGTAGTAATAACGCAGATACTCAGGGTCCAGGTGTTCCAGGTAAGTACGGGCGGTGATGAATGTGCCACGGGACTTGGACATCTTTTCACCGTTCACGGTCAGATAGCCATGCACATTCACACGGGTTGGGGTGCGATAGTTGGTACCGTGGAGCATGGCTGGCCAGAACAGGCAGTGGAAGTTGACAATGTCCTTGCCAATAAAATGGTGCACCTCGCACTGGCTGTCTTTCTGCCAGTACTCATCAAAGTTCAGGTCATCGCGGCGCTGGCAGAGGTTTTCAAATGCTGCCATATAACCAATGGGCGCATCCAGCCATACATAAAAGTATTTACCGGTTTCTCCAGGAATTTCAAAGCCGAAGTAAGGCGCATCACGGGAGATATCCCAGTCCTGCAGACCGGCATCCAGCCACTCCGCCAGTTTGTTGGCAATTTCTTCGGAGATGGTGCCAGAGCGGGTCCACTGCTTCAGGAAGTCAGCAAAATCCGAGAGTTTGAAGAAGAAATGCTCACTCTCTTTGTCAACGGGAGCGGCACCGGAAATGGCTGACCGGGCGTTTTTCAGTTCCGCCGGTGAGTAGGTCGCTCCACAGGCTTCACAGTTGTCGCCATACTGACCAGAGGCACCACATTTCGGGCAGTCACCCTTGATGTAACGGTCGGCCAGAAACATCTGTTTCTCAGGATCATAAGCCTGAATGATATTGCGACTGACAATATGGCCCTTTTCCTTCAGAGACAGGTAAATCGCTTCTGAGAGCTTGCGGTTTTCTTCCGAGTGGGTGGAGTAATAATTATCAAATGCCACATGGAACTCACCAAAATCGCGAACCCGTTCGATGTTAATGCGAGCCACGGACTCTTCCGGTGACATGCCCTGTTTTTCCGCATGGAGGCTGATGGCGGTGCCATGGGCATCATCAGCACAAACGTAGGTACATTGGTGGCCAGACAGTTTCTGGAAACGAACCCAGATATCAGTCTGGATGTATTCCACCAGATGCCCCATGTGTAAAGGGCCGTTGGCATAGGGCAGGGCACTGGTGACAAGTATTTTGCGTTGGCTCATTCGATTCTGTCTTGATGGTCGGATAAAAAAACGGGAATGCGGCATTATACAAACTGTCCAGAGGAAAGCCTATTCGTGAAAAGTTCGATCGTTGACGATCATCATTTACCTCCCTGCTGGTTAACTACTTTTTGGTGCTCCTGAGTATCTGATCAGTCCTTTGACATCAGATTTCAGGAAAATAACAACGTTTAGTAAAAATCCGACTCGGCTTCAGCGTTTTTCAGTTGATCAAACAGTGATGCTGTTTTTTGCTCATAGGATGGAGTAGCAGCAGAATCTTGACGATCTACGTTCCTGGACCCTGGCACATCCACTGACATCGTTCTTTTGCTATCAGGAAGATCTTTTATCACAGAGCTGAGCTCGGCCCGTATGGGGTACTGACTTTTGTACCCCGAGTTTTTAAATTTGCTGATTTCAGCATTCACTCGCTGTTGAATAACGTCCAGGGGCGTGTCTGGTGAAAACGTCTGTTTGTAAACTTCGTAATGTCTCCTTCGGTACTCGTAGGTGATTTTAATACTGCGGGTGCGGGGTCCGTCGGATAATTCCGATGGCGTACCCACGGTTGCTGCTTTTTTTGCTCCGATCACAGACTTTGCCGGACTGGAAATGGATGCGGACCCGGTTCTCGAAGGCTCTGCCTGCGGTTTTTGAGTTTCTGTTTGAACGGAGGTGGAGTGATGTTGTTCCACCGATGGGGCCCATCTAACCGACTTTTTTCTGGCTTTTGGGTTTCTGGCTTTTGGGGCTATGGTATCCTGAGCACTGGTGCTTTGGTTGGTGTCCAGTCTTTCAGGTGTTTTTTTTGCCGGTTTAAGGTGGGGGTTGGCCACAGATACAACACTGATTGTGAGTTTCTTGTAGACAGGCTTTTCTTTTTGCATGGATTCAGAGGTTAGCTGAATATCATCCTCATTTTTAGGGCTCAATTGGGTTTCCGCCAAACTGTCAGTCTCTGTGGCAGAATCACTCAACGATGGAAGCACTGAGGCTTTATCCGGTTGGGTGCCCGTTTTCTCAGGTGTGTCATTGATTGCTGTTGCATCGTCATCTTCTTTATCAGCCCCGCTGATTTCCAACTCACCCACTTTACTTTCAAGGCTGTGCGTTATGGTTTGGGTAATCGGATTCTGATCTGCAGCTGCTGGTCCGGTTGTGATATCCATGGATGGCAGATAACTCGCGGAATCTCTGGTTATGACTTCATCTTCGAGATGACCACTATCGTCACTGCCGCTGGTTTCAGGCCCAGACTGATACTGTTCTTGACTGAAAAACTCATGCGCGGTTACAAACTGCTCCACGGGACTTCCTGGTGATCCCTGGTCTGTCTCTATATCAACTGGATATTCCTGAATTTCATAGACACCTTCTGTAGAAGATGCGGATGAGGAGGTACTGAGTTGGTCATCCTGTGAGAGCTGGTTTTGTAAAGTGCTGTCGGTTGAGCCTGATGGTGCTTCCGCCGTGTCGGCATCAGGCTGTTCAAACGGTGAGGCAGCAGCTGGAGCATCCTGAACGGTCAGTTCCGCCCATGTTTCTGATGATGACAGCCCGGTGATGTCCGGTTCAGTGATGTGCGTTTCGAGGCTCTGTTGGCGTATCGGTTTGATTTCAGTTGCCCTGACCGGTTGGCTGCTGAGGGAGGATTGAGGCTGGTCAGCACGATGCTCCCGTAAACGTGGCAGCGACGCTGTGTGTCCTTCTAATAAAATCCTTAAACGTTCAGCCTGTTCGTCTGCCCTGGCGAGAAGGGCAGAAAACGACTGGCTGGTGCTCTTCTTATTGGTGTTCAGTGTGAAAGCTGACTGATAGTGTTGATCCGGGATTTTCCGCTTTCTGGTCGGAAGCTGTTTGGCATGTCCCTCTGCTGAGGGATGCAGGTGAGAAGAGAGTTGCAGAGTATCAGAATCAGGCGAGAATTTATCAGTCTTCATGCCGTGGTAAAGCGTTTTTGCTTCTTCCCGGGACGACGCAGTGGCCGAATGGGGAAGGTTCTGCTCACGGGGACGGTGGATCGTATGATCGTAACCTGAACCTGGGTATTGTAGGTCCATTCTCACTCTCCTGATTAAAAACCTCCTCTTCAGATCATTGAGACCGTTTGAAAGTTTCCTGAGTTGACTATTTTCTCGCTAAGTAAATATTCGTATTTTTTAATTCTTTTGAAATCAAGGCGCTAATTTTTGCAACTGATGATTATATTAGTGATCTACGGCCGTACAAAGATGGTTTTTTATCATGAATTTTTTAATTATGTTTCGAGGCAATCGTTGATAAAATAATGTCAGCAAGACATGGGCTTACATTCATCAGGAGACCCGTGGGCCTCACAAGCACTCTGGTTCGAGTGCGCTAATTTGTCATGAGCCAGTGCTGATGGTTTTTGTGTCCTTTACTCATTGCCATGTCATGGCTTCGGCAGCAAACTTCCCTGTCCGGGCTGACAATGGTTATTCCTGTGTCGCTTTTTCTGTGTTTATGAAACCGTATGGCAAACAGGGTGATATCATTGATCAAGCTAGACCAGAAACGGCAAGGCAGGTATTGTTGATTACATGACTGACGAGAACAAACACTACATTCGCCGACGCAATGCGGGCGCATTACCCTGGGAAATTGAGCCGGATACCCGCAAGCAGGAAGAGCATCCTGTGTTTGGTCAGGCTCAGCCTGTCATCCGTGAGGGGGCCCGGGTTCAGCCTTTGCCGGAAGATTTTGCTCCATCCCGGGAAATTCTGGAGTTTCTCCAGGCCCATCAGGGCATACCCCTGGAATTTATTGCTACCCAGCTGGTTGATTTCAAGTTGTACTGGCATGAAACGGGTGAGGCGCGAAAAGCCTGGCAGAACAAGTTCAAATCCCACGTCATTTACCAGTGGAAGCGGAATCAAAGTGAAACAGGGCAAAGATCTCATCGATCAACAGCTGAAAAGCTTACAGACCGGAGCTGGGACGACGGCTTCCAGTTCGAAGACTGCGAGTGATCAGCGCTCCATCGCTCAACAAGCGCCTGCGGCCTGTGATCCGGCAGCGTCCGGACCTGGTACGCAACAGGCCCGTTCCGGGGCCGATCATGTTGATGCCATTAATGCGGTTTTCACGCTACTGGAAGATGCTTATCCCCTGAAGTTCAAGCGGGCTTTCCAAACCCATGAAGATATCATCCGAGCCAAGCGGGTCTGGAAAAACTCTCTGCAGGAATTCAGCCCTCGTCGTATTTTGATGGCGGCAAAAAAGGCGCTTGATACCGCTAAATTTTTTCCCGATCTCAGTGATATCCGTGAGCAGTGCAAGCTGCGATACGATGAAGTGGGGCTAAAAGAGCCCCTGCAGGCTTATTATGAGGCCTGTTATGCCCCGCACCAGCACAGAGACTATCCATGGTCGCATATTGCGGTCTATCTTGCCGCCCGTGAAACCGGTTGGATGATGCTGCGCAGTGAAGAACAGCGGATCGCTTTTCCGGTATTTGAGCGAAACTATGAAATACTCTGCAACCGGGTACTGGAAGGTGAAGATCTGGAGGCCAGTATCCTGAAAGGGATTGAAGATAGTCGCAGTAAAGAAGTCACCCGTCTGGCAGAAGAGGCGGCGCAACAGCATCAGCGGGAGACGATGATTTCCCAGGGTATTGATCCGGATAATGGGGCATCAGCCCGGGATCGGTTAAGGACAGTGTTTGACCAGGGCTGATACTGAATCATCCCTGATGCAATGCAGGGAGCCCTGAACTCCGTGCATCGACTGAACAGTATTGGCAGTAAATCCTGCGCGGTGATGTGTACGCAAAGCTGGCCTCTTGAATTTCTCGCCTCAAACCCTCATTAAACCGAATATTATTTTCCCGCCGACTGGAGTGTGGCCATGAATCCAAGCCGAGCCGATATTGAAGCGGCGATCCGCAGCTATCAGGACCCTTACCTGAAAAACAATTTGCTGGATGCTGGCTGTCTTGAATCCCTGAACATTGACCATGGCAACGTCAGCGCCTCACTGGTGCTGGGTTACCCGGCCAAAGGCCTGTGTCATGGGGTGGCCCAGATGCTGGCCAGTAAAATCGAAGATGTTGATGGCGTTGCGTCGGTGGATGTTTCGGTCAACTGGCAAGTGGATCCGGCACCGGTTCAGGGTGAGCTGGAAACCATGGCCGGTGTGAAGAACATCATTGCCGTGGCTTCCGGTAAAGGTGGGGTGGGTAAATCCACCACCGCAGCAAATCTGGCACTGGCACTGGCGGCAGAAGGTGCGCGGGTGGGTATTCTGGATGCCGATATCTATGGCCCGAGTATGGGGCAGATGTTTGGTATTGCCGATGGCACCCGGCCGGATGTGAAGAATGAGAAATTTTTCGTGCCCATTGAGGCCCATGGTATCCAGGTGATGTCCATGGCGTTTCTGGTGACCGAAGATACCCCTGTGGTATGGCGTGGCCCCATGGTCAGTGGTGCCCTGATTCAGTTGCTGACTCAGACGATGTGGCATGACCTGGATTACCTGGTGATTGACCTGCCTCCGGGCACCGGTGACATTCAGTTAACCCTGGCTCAGAAAATTCCGGTTTCCGGCAGTGTGGTGGTGACAACACCTCAGGATCTGGCGCTGATTGATGCCAGAAAAGGTGTGGAGATGTTCCGCAAGGTTGGTGTGCCTGTTCTGGGCGTGGTGGAAAATATGGCGGTTCATATCTGCTCAAACTGTGGCCATACCGAGCATCTGTTTGGTGAAGGTGGGGGAAGCCGTATCGCTGATCAGTTTGAAATCGACCTTTTGGGCTCCCTGCCTCTTTCCATGATGATTCGTGAACAGGCAGACCAGGGCGCGCCTACGGTTGTTTCTGAACCGGAATCACAGATCGCCATGATCTACCGGGATATGGCCAGGCACATGACGGCAAAACTGTGGTTACGTCATCAGCAGGCCCCGGCCGTGCCATCCCTGTCAGTGGTGGATGACTAAAAGTGTTTGATTTTCTGGCGGACTTTGTCCAGAAACTGGCTTAACCGGGGTTTGGCAATCTTATCCATGCGGTACAGGGTCAGCCAGTCAATATCCCTGCATTGGGTGACGGCCTTCAGGCTCAGTTTCATCATTTTGCGGGGTGGGTTACCGATCAGGGCCATCCGCCAGCGGGATGCGCCCTGGGTGGTAATGATCAGAATCTTCTTCAGGTTGGTTAGCTTTGGCTTTACCCCATCCGGACCAAAATCGGCCACGACCGAGGGAAGCCAGACTCGATCCAGCCAGCCCTTCAGGATGGCCGGCGGTCCCATCCACCAGGTGGGATAGATCATGATCAGGGCTTCAGCCCATTGCAGTTGTTGCACATAGTTCTCGACAGTAGCGGTGTTGTCCCTGTCCTTATAGGTTCTTCGCTCGGCGGTGCTCATTCTGGGCTCAAAATTTTCCTGATAGAGATCCAGCGTTTGTACCTCAAATGATTTTGCCCTCAGCTCATCAGACACCACCTGCAAGATGCTGGCGTTGTAACTCTCAGGAACCGGGTGGGCAAAGACAACCAGTGTTTTCATGCAAGCATTCACTCCATGCCTTTATTAGTCTGGCCTGATTGTAACGCTTATTGAATGGGGCGTAACCGCTGTGTGTTCGTCTATGCTTGGTTGATCACCCGATCTAAAAAGACTAACAGCATGGACAATTTCTTCCAGCAGTGGCGTACCTATCGAACCGTTGTTGACCAGGGCTACATGGGGCACAACAGTATTGCTGACCATATCCTCAGGCAGATAGAGCCGCTGCCGCAAGGTTCGGATATTCTTGATCTGGGCTGTGGCGATGCCGAGGTGTTTTTCCAGCTGCTACCGGAGCTGACGGTCAATGCGTATCGGGGCGTTGATAGTTCTGCTGCGGCTCTTGAGGTTTTGACCCGGCGTTTTAACGGCAGGGATGTGGCGTTTCAACTTGACTGTCAGGATATGATGGATTTTTTATCGTCCTGTGATGGTCAGTTTGACATTATTCTCGCCGGGTTTTGTATCCATCACCTGTCGTTTGATGATAAAAAACGGTGCCTGGAGATGGCTTATCGCTGTCTTCGAGAGCATGGGGTGATGTTTATCTACGATGTATTTTTACAGCCCGGCGAATCCCGGCAGCGATACCTTGCAAATTATCTGGCTTATATGCATTCCAACTGGATAGCCATGTCAGTTCAGGAGTTGGAGGCATTGAGTGCTCATATTACGGACTGTGACTTTCCGGAAGAGGTGCAGACGTTTCGGCAATGGTCAGAAGACGTCGGTTTTAAACAGGTCATAAACCTGTGGGAAGGGGAGTGGCATTCCCATAAGCTGCTTCAGCTTAACCGGGGGTGATGGCACAGTGACGGTTACTCTCTGTTCTCCCTGAATATTGATCTGGGTCAAGATAGTGGTTTACCGCAATAGGTCATACTGATCCCGACGGTGTTTCTTCCGGGAGCCAGGGATATGAATAATGACAACCCCTTAGTTAGCATGACGGCTGAACAAATCATGTGTCAGAAGGTGATGACTGTTCCCTCTGACTGGTCAGTGGATCGGTTGGCGCGCTTTTTGACGGATAAGGCCATTTCCGGTGCGCCGGTGGTGAATAATGCCGGACAGTTGATTGGCGTTGTGTCATTTTCCGATATTGTCCGGCATGCAGACAGTGGTCTGGTTGATCTGGCCAGGCGGGATGATGATTTTTACAGCACCATGATCGACGATTCACTGTCACCGGAAGATCAGCGCTCGTTTCATGATCTGGTGGATCAGTCCGTTCTGGTCAATGATATTATGACGCCGATGGTGTTTGAAGTGTCTCCGGATACACCGCTGATCCACGTCGCTGAAGCGATGGTTAAAGGGCGTATTCACCGGGTTATGGTCACCAGGGATCGCTCACTGAAGGGGGTAATCAGTGCGCTGGATCTGTTGAAGGTAATGACGCTTTAGCGTACTAAGCGTTGATACCCACACCGTTCGTGCTGAGCTTGTCGAAGTACGGTGGCACCATCCTTCGACAAGCTCAGGATGAACGGGGTGTACGGGTATTAACGCTTTGCCGCACTGGTGCATGGTTTCAATGAGTTTGACGTGTACAATCTCCGTTCACCCTGAGCGGAGTCGAAGGGTGCTTGGCACAATCTATCAGACTCCGGAGCTTCCGCCCTTCGACAGGCTCAGGACGAACGGAGTGCGGAGGCACGACAAACCGTCAAACGCATTGAAAGCATGTACTAGGTGTTTGCGGAGTATTGCTCCTGCATTTTCAGGATACTGTACATAAAAAAGGTACCGGTTGAACGGTACCTTTTTGAAGATCGCTAACCGTGTAGTCCAATCAAATCAGAAACGATTAACGAAAGATCCTCATTTCAACCCGACGATTCTGCGAACGGTCGCTTCCTTTGCTGTTGAGGGTAGCAGGGCTGTGTTTGCCTTTACCCGACGTTGTAATACGCTCTTCTTCTATACCTTTATGCATCAGGTAGGCTTTTACAGCGAGGGCCCGACTCTCAGAAAGATTCTGGTTTGCCCGGCTTGAACCAATTTTGCAGGTATAGCCCGTGAGTTCGATACGCCTGGAATCACCCATCTGTTCTGCCACCGTATCGAGTAACTTGCGATCTTCCATATCCAGAACCGAAGTTCCAAAATCAAAATATATGGCCTCGGGTGGCTTTTCCGCAAAAGCACAGAAGGGACCAAAGTCACAGTCGAAAACGCTGTTGGTTGATTGGTAATCACTGGCGGCCATTTCACTGCTGGTTTGCTTTAAGCCGCAGGCTGTTGTCAGAAGGGCTGCTGTCAGAAGGGCGGTTATTTTGAGTTGCCTTATCATGGTAATTCTCCATCCATGGTGTTTAATGATGTTTGATTCCCTTTAATGGGAATTTCTACTGAGTATAGTGTTGTGCTTTCCCGTTGCAGGGGCCTGTTGGGAAATCCTTTGGGCAGGTGTCAGTAAGACTGATTTTTGACAGAGTGTGGGGGTTTTCAGGGATGAGCGGCAGGACTCAGGGAGCCACTTGTAAAAGTGCTGCCTCCCGGTCACGCCTCCACACCCCTGATCATTCGACAGATGTGGAGATGTAACCCGGAGTCAGCAACCATCAGACATGAATTTCAGCGCCGGTTAAATCTCAGTCAGCACCAGGGCTGCTGCTTTGTAAGGCAGGTTTTGTGCCTGAGCAACGCTTTCACAGGTAACAACACCCCGGCAAACATTCAGGCCAGCCAACAGGTATGGATTGTCTTCCAGGGCCTTGCGAGTACCTTTGTTGGCAATCTGAAGAACATAAGGCAATGTTGCATTGTTCAGTGCCAGGGTAGAAGTACGGGCGACCGCCCCGGGCATGTTGGCAACGCAGTAATGCACCACTTCATCAACGATAAAGGTCGGTTCGGCATGGGTAGTCGCCACGGAAGTTTCTGCGCAGCCACCCTGATCAATGGCCACATCGACAATAACAGAACCTGATTTCATCCTGCTAACCAGCTCCCGGGTGATGAGCTTTGGCGCTGCTGCTCCGGGCAGCAGAACACTGCCGATGACCAGGTCAGCGGATAGCACATGCTGCTCAATAGACTGGGAAGTGGAGTATACGGTACGCACACGGTTGCCATATTGGGCATCCAGCCAGCGCAGGGCATCCACTGAACGGTCAAGTACCACCACCTCGGCACCCATGCCGACTGCCATCGCGGTGGCATTCTGGCCAACAACCCCGGCACCGATAATGACCACCTTGGCAGGTTCAACGCCGGGAACCCCGCCAAGCAGCATGCCGCGTCCGGCCATGGATTTTTCCAGACATCGTGCACCGGCCTGGATAGACATGCGCCCGGCCACTTCAGACATGGGGGCCAGCAGTGGCAAACGACCCCGGGCATCGGTTACGGTTTCGTAAGCGATACAGGTTGCCCCGGAATTGATCAGTTCTGTGGTCTGTGGCACATCTGGTGCAAGGTGCAGATAGGTGAACAGTGTGTGGTGGGGTTTCAGTCTGGTGCGCTCAACAGCCTGGGGCTCTTTTACTTTCACGATAAGCTCAGCTGCCTGAAAAACCGCTTCTGCCGTGTCCAGGATTGTGGCACCTGAGGCCAGATAGTCCTCATTGAAGAAACCGACGCCATTACCGGCATGGTCTTCAACAAACACCTCGTGTCCGTTGTGAACCAGCTCTTTAACAGCAGCCGGGGTCAGGCCTACGCGGTACTCGTGATTCTTGATTTCCTTGGGAATACCTATCCGCATATTCAACTCCATGATCCTATTAAATTGGGATATAACAATATTTAACATCAATTTTCACAGGATTTTATCTTGAATATGACTTTTTATTGGTTTTTTAATCTAAAAAATATTTTTGAATGAATTTTTTGCTCTGTGTTCAGGAAGACATAACAGATAAAGCCATATAACCGCCGGTAAATTAACTTTTGTTGAATATTGAACATCTCTCTGTGACTGGGCAGTATTGGCATAAAAAAGGCCTCAAAAATGATAAAGAGAGTAAGTCAGTCGGCATATTGCCCGGGAAGGCCAGTCTTGAGTCCGACAGGCTCCCGGGGCTGAAAGTGAGGCTTGCGCTTAAAAGAACCGGGGGATCTATCAATGCGAGATTTCAAAACAGAACTCGCTGACTATCATGAGTGCTGTCCGAACACTGCGTACATCGGTACCTTATTACCTGACATTGGCTGCTGAACTGAACAGACCGAAACCTGTGGAAGAGGCTTTCAGATAACAACCCGTGATGTACAGTATATGGAGAAATACCAACCTTCCTTGGTGATCGCAAAGAACCATACCAGACTACCGCCTACTAAAAAGAAAAGATCGTCGCATACATACTTTTGCTGCGCACCGAAAGTACCGGTTTTTTGCGATCACACAGTATTGAAAAGTGAGCTATATGCCCGGGATGAAACTGGATTATGTCGTGACTTCAGCAGGTAATATGGTGACCATAGCCAAAAGGAGCCTTGATGACAAAGAGCTTATGGAGGCGCTGTCATCCAGAGCGACGTGCTCAGGGTGCAATATTTATTTTTTGCAGGGTACCAAAGTTACGGTTTGCGGCCATCGGGTTTGTAACCAGTGCTGGATCAGTAATGAACAACGCTGTCCCAATCGTCGGTGTGGCGATGACAAGAAACTGGAAAACTACGATATTTCCAGCATGGATGAGATTGGCAGGTTGTTTGTGCACTGTCCGCTGAGTGGCTGTAGAGAAATACTCTCCTATGCAGAAACTGACGCACATATAGCTGCACATGACCTGCCGGAACCTGGTCAGAATAATGAATGACTCGCTGCCCGGCTGAGTCAGTGAAGAGAGTTTGACGGGCAGGAAATGGGGCTTATCATGGGCGACTTTGGCCAATATGAATTGTGTTCTGATCATCAATGATCAGCTGCACAGACTGATTTTACTGTTTTGTTGTTGTATATCTATGTCACTACTGAAAAAAGCAATGGCGTCGTTGTCGATAGGTGCCGCCAAAGTGGATGCCGTGCTCGAGCAGCCAGAGTTGATTCCGGGCAAACGGGGGGATTTCACCATTCGGGTTAACGGGGGTGTCGCTGAACAACAGATTGATAACATCTATCTGAATATCTGCTGCCAATATTTTGCCGAGCTGGAAAAGCGTAAGGGCGGTGATGAAGGAACCGTGACTGAAAAGGTAAAACAGACCTGCTCTTTAAGCCAGTGGTCATTGCCGGAAACCTTTATTATTGCTCCGGGTGAAGAACGAATATTCAATGCCAGTTTTATTTTGCCCTATAACACACCCATTACTCTGGGCGAGGGTAAGGTATGGCTGGAAACCGGGCTGGATATCCAGTTTGCCATAGATCCTTCGGATACTGACTTGCTGGTAGTAAGGCCGGATGCATTGATGGCCGGTCTGTTTGATGGACTCACCAACGCCGGTTTGCAGTTGCGCCAGGCAGAGTGTGAAGCCGCCAGTGGCTTTGCACTGCCGTTTGTTCAGGAGTTTGAATTTATCCCTGTCTCCGGAAAGTTTCTTGGCCGCTGGCGGGAGCTGGAAATTGTTGCCTGGCGCGATGAGCAACAGCTTAAACTCTGGTTTGAAGTCGATCGTCAGCAACGGGGTTTGCAGGGTATGTTATCCGGACTGCTGGGTAGAGGTGAGTTGCATCGACACCTGGAAATATCGGTGGAGACAACGCCGGAAGCACTGGCTGAACAGGTGATCACGTTTCTTGATCAGACAATGTGATCGGCAATATTCTGCTGAGCCAGTGCTTTGACATCGTCGTTTTATCGACTATTTTTTATTGGCGTATTTCATGGAATCCAGAGCTACGGCAAAGATAATAATTCCCCCCTTGATAATAAACTGCCAGTAAGGGTTGATGCCGATATAAGTCATACCGTAGTTAATGATGGTAAAGATCAATACGCCGGTGACCACCCCCATGATACTGCCGACGCCACCGGCAAAAGATACTCCGCCAACCACACAGGCGGCAATGGCATCCAGTTCATACAAAAAGCCCAGGTTATTGGTGGCAGAGCCGATACGGCCAGCTTCCAGAAGACCGGCAAAGGCATAAAACACGCCGGAAAGCGCATACACCTTCAGCAGGGTAAGTGGTACGTTGACACCAGATACTTTGGCCGCCTCCGGGTTACCACCGATGGCAAAGATGTTTTTGCCAAAGACGGTTTTGTTCCACAGTACCCAGCTGAAAATAATGGCAATAACCGCATAGAAGGTGATGTAGGAAAGCCGGAAGTCACCCAGTCGGATAAAGCCCTGAGTAAATTCGGAGAACTGAGTGGCAAAACCGGCCACTGGCGAAGCGCCCACATAGTCATAGTAGAGGGAGTTCACGCCATAGACGATAATCATCGTACCCATGGTAGCGATGAACGGCGTCACTTTCAGGTAGGCGACCACCAGCCCGTTCACCAGACCAATCAATGCACCAATGGCACAGACAATCATGATAACGGCAGGGATCGGCAGTGGTCCCAGCTCCGGGAAGACTTTGTTGACATTTTCCAAAGCTTGCAACAGGGTTGCCGAGATGACCGCTGCCAGACCAACCTGCCGACCTGCAGAAAGGTCGGTTCCCTGGGTAACGATCAGACTGGCAACCCCCAGGGCGATAATAATTCTGACCGACGACTGTGTCAGTATATTGCTGAGGTTTCTTAAACTTACAAACGACGGTTCTTGTATAATTATCACCGCCAGAAGAATCAGCAGCACCGCATAGATACCACCTTCTTTTACCAGGCGCAGAACACTCAGTTGTTTTCCCGCCGTCAGACTGCTGGCAACACTCATGGCAGTCTCTCCCCTTGTTCGTTTCAGTAAATAAAAAATGCGTTATAGATAGCGTGCAGCCAGTTCAAGAATTTCGTGCTGCGTGGTTTCCCGGGTATTGACAATGCCGGCAACCCGACCATTACTCATTACCATGATGCGGTCGGTGACACCCAGCAACTCAGGCATTTCTGATGAAATCATAATGATGCCTTTATCCTTTTTGGCCAGGTCCAGAATCAGCTGATAGATTTCAAACTTGGCACCCACATCAATCCCCCGGGTCGGTTCATCCAGCATCAGGATTTCCGGTTGGGTCAGAAGCCAGCGGCCAATGACCACTTTCTGTTGGTTACCGCCGGAGAGTGAGCCGATGTGCGTTTTATGACCGGGTGTTTTTACCTTCATTGCATCAATGACCCACTGAGTATCCGCCCCCATGGTCTGATTACTTAATAAGCCAAAACGTTGTTTGTACTTTTCAATATTGGCAATCAGAGCGTTAAAGGTGATATCGAGTGTGGCGTAGATACCCGTCGCACGTCGCTCTTCGGTGACCAGAGAGAAGCCATTCTGGATGGCCTGGTATGCATCCTTATTGTCCAGTGTCTTTCCATGCAGCTTGATAACGCCCGCGCTTTTATCGCGAATACCAAAAATGGTTTCCACGACATCGCTACGACGGGCACCCACCAGACCGGCGATACCGAGAATTTCCCCTTTACGGAGTTCAAAGCTGACATCCTGTATGGAGGGCTGGTTTTTGGCGGTCAAATGCTCAACCTGAAGGATCACTTCTTTCGGCTGGTGATCCCGCTGAGGGAATCGCTGGGTCAGTTCCCGCCCCACCATCAGGCTGATGATCTGGTCCATATCCAGACCTGCCAGTGGCCGGGTAGTCACCCATTGACCATCCCGAAGTATGGTAATGTCGTCGCAGATAGAAAAAATTTCTTCCATCTTATGAGAGATGTAGACAATACCGCAGCCACGCTCTTTTAATTTATTAATGATGGTAAACAGGTGGCGGACTTCTTTTTCTGAAAGGGACGAAGTCGGTTCATCCATAATGACAATTTTGGCGTTGTAGGAAAATGCCTTGGCAATTTCCACCATCTGTCGTTTGGAAACAGACAGATCCGCCACCTTATCTTTTGGATCAACATCAATATCCAGCTCGTCAAAGATCTTTTTGGTTTCGTCGTACATGGTTTTGTGATCAATAAAACCATGTTTCTTTGGGTAACGACCCAACCAGACATTGTCCATCACGCTGGATTGCAATACCTGGTTCAGCTCCTGATGCACCATGGAAACACCGTGAGTGAGTGCTTCCTTTGATGAGGTAAATTCAGTGGCCTTGCCTTGAAAATAAATACTGCCTTCGTCTTTTTCATAAATACCGAAAAGACATTTTAAGAGTGTTGATTTACCGGCACCATTTTCCCCCATCAGGGCATGGACGGAGTGAGGACGCACTTTTAGATTAACCCGGTCCAGGGCTTTTACTCCGGGAAATGATTTGCTGATGTCGGTCATTTCCAGAAGCCATTCACTATCGTTAATCAAATGGTTGCTGGTATCCATAGCATTCTGACTTTTCAGAGATAAAGAGCACCCGGCAAGGGCACCGGAAATGCCCGGGAGGCTGCTCTTTTGAATGAGAAACGGAGTTGAAAGATTTGGCCTGGTTTCCTCTCGTTCCCATGCTCCTGCGTGGGAACGAGAGGTTAGTCAGACCTAAACCTGCCTGTCACAAGTCGTCTTTATCGACACCCACGTAAGGTACGCGAACGATTTTATTTTCGATATTCCAGTTGGTGCCTTCACCTGCGGCTTTGCCATTGGCCAGGTTATTGGCTAACTGAAAAGCAGCTTTGGCCTGGTTATTGGCGTCGTTCAGTACGGTTCCCTGCATCTGCCCGCCTTTAATCAGTGCCAGTGCTTCTGTCAGGGCATCAACGCCAAACACGGGAATGGCGGATTTACCGGCAGCTTTCAGGGACTCGATAGCGCCCATGGCCATGGCATCATTGTTGGCGATAACCACTTCAATTTTGTCGGCATTCGGGCCAGAGATCCAGGCATCAACCTTGTCTTTTGCCATGGCGGTATCCCACATGGCGGTATCCATATGGAGTTCTGCCGTCGGGTAGCCCCGGTCATTCAGGGTAGAGATGACATAGGACGTTCTTGCTTCTGCGTCCGGGTGGCCGGGCTCACCTTTCAGTAATACATACTGGATCTTGCCATCACCGTTCAGATCCCAGGCTGAGTTTCTGGCCCAGTGCTCAGCAATCAGTTCTCCCTGGATAATGCCCGATTCCTTGGAGTCAGTGCCAACGTAGTAAGCATGCTTATAACTGGCCAGGGCTTCAGCGGAGGGCTCTTTGTTGTAGAAGACAATGGGAACATCATCGTACTTGGCTTTTTGAATGATGACCGGAGCGGCAGCAGGGTCCACCAGATTAATCGCCAGAGCATCCACCCCTCTGGCCAGCATAATGTCAACCTGGTCATTCTGCTTGGACTGATCGTTCTGCGAGTCGTTCATCAGCAGTCGAACACCGTCAACCTTGTCGGCTTCTGCTTCGATAGCCCGGCGAACGCTTGCCATAAAGTTATCGTCGTATTTGTAAACGGTAACGCCAAGGGTCGTGCTGGCCTGAGCGGCACTGCCAATGGTTATCGCTGCCATCATGGCAGCCAGCGCTGTGACTTTTTTCATGGTTGTCCTTCGGTGAATTTCTGTGTGCTTTGATGGTATCAAACAGTGCTTACTGTTAGGGTAAGGCAGCTCAACGAAATGTAACAAAGTCTTAAAAAAGTGATCATAAAAAGATAAGTCGATCGACGTTCATATTGTCAGGGATCAATAGTTTTGCTCAGCGCTGATTGGGATAATCCTGACTGACGACGTGGTCATTATATGGTTAGGGGGAACGATGAGGGCATCGCACCGGATTTTTGTGGTGGATGATGATGATGGCATTCGGCAGTTACTGGCTGAATACCTGACAAAGCATGGTTTTGCTGTAGAAACATCACCGGATGGTGAGTCTTTTCTGGAACGGTTCCAATCACTGTCCGTGGAAGAAACCCGGAATGCGCTGGTGGTGCTGGATATCATGATGCCGGGTATTGATGGCTTTGATGTCTGTCGGCAGTTGAGAACCTTTACCAAAGTCCCTGTGATCATGCTCACTGCCGTATCCGATGAAATGGACCGTATTGTTGGTCTGGAAATCGGGGCAGACGATTACCTTGCCAAACCCTTTAACCCGAGGGAGCTACTGGCCCGAATTAAAGCCATTTTCCGGCGCAGTGAGCAGACCGCTGAGGTGCTGCCGCCTTCACGGTTTTGCTGTTTTCATGGCCTTCGCCTGGATATGGTTACCCGGTCATTGTCTGATACGGAAGGGGAACCCCTGCCGCTCTCTGGTGCTGATTACAATCTGTTGATGCTCTTTGTGAACAATGCCGGCAGGGTGTTGAGTCGTGAGTATATTGCTGGCGAAACCCGCAAACGCGGTTCAGATCCACTGGACCGTTTTATTGATGTCCATATCAGCCGTCTCCGCCAGTGTCTGGGTGATGATGCCAGGTCACCGGCGATCATCAAAACCGTGCGAGGTGCCGGATACCTGATGGCCACCGAGGTTCGATTTTCTCATGATGCCACTGTGCCTGTTCTTTCGTGAGCGTAAGGATGAGCGGCGTCATAAAAGAGTATTGGCAAATCCTCAAACACCAGTTTCATGAGTGCTCACCAAGGACGCTGGCCGGCCGTTTCCTGATGGTGATGTTTGCCCTGGTGTTCACCTCTCAGCTTCTGGTGAATCATCTCTGGGAGCGGGAAACCGAGAGTGACCGGCAGGAAGCGCTTGCCAGAGTATCAACCAGTGTGGCGCTGCGTATGTCGGCTACCACTGAATATTTTGTGACATTGCCTGCCTCACTCCGTAAGGCCGCTATCAACAAACTGCGTTACATGGGAGGAGCCCGTTACTTCATCACCCTGAATCCGGAGTTTATTAAACTGGTGCCTTATGAGAACTCATTGGCCCATCAAACGGTGGTGAATGTCTTTAAGGCAGTACTTAAAAACGCCAATCATATCAGTGGTCGGGTCGAGGTGGCTTTTTCCCGACCGGAAACGCTGAAGGTGTTTGATAATCAAACGCTGCTGCAGGATCTGCCCGATAACTGGGGCCGGGAAACGTTATTGGTTGAGCCTCTGGATCTTCCGGTTCTGGTAATACAGGTTCAACTTGAAAACAGTGAGTGGCTATACCTGGCAACCCTGATGCCAGACTCATCCATTCTCTCGGCTGATGACTCCTCCCCGGCACCTTTGCAAACTTCCTATTTGATCTGGATGCTGGTGCTGCTGGTATTTGCGACCATGGCTATCTATTTTATGGTTCGTCCTTTTGCGGCGTTATCCAAAGCAGCAAACGATTTTGGGCGGGATCTGGAGCCTGTGGCCATTCCTGAACGGGGTTGTCTGGAGTATGAAAGAACGGCCCGGGCTTTTAACCAGATGCAGCAGAATATCCGCCATTATATGAATGACCGGAAACAGTTGTTCTCGGGGATTTCCCATGACCTGAAAACGCCGATTACCCGACTGCGCCTGCGAGCCGAAATGCTGGATGATGACGCCCAGCGGGAGCCGTTTATCCATGACCTGGAACACCTGGAAATCATGGTCAAGTCGGCCCTGCAGGTGGTCAGCAATACCGATATCCATGAAAACCCCCGGGTGGTTGATCTGGAAAGAATGCTGAATGACATGACACTGGCAGCCCAATCAGTCGGGCAGAGAGCCTGGCTGCATACACCGTTCCTGAATCATCCTGAAGGTGACGGGCGTTATAACATCACCGGCAAACCGCTGGCGCTTAAACGGTGTCTGGAGAACCTGATTGGCAATGCGATTGTTTATGGGGCACCGGCCAATGTTTATATTGAGCGGGTAGCCGATCAGGTCATCATTACTGTCCGTGATCATGGGCCCGGTATTCCAGAGGGGATGGAAGAAACGATTTTTAAACCTTATTTCCGGCTGGACTACGGCTGTCAGAAGAACCCGGATGGTAACGGTCTTGGGCTGATCACCGCTCGCCACCTGGCGCGGATTCATGGTGGCAGCCTCAGACTTCGTAACCATCCGGAGGGTGGGCTGGAGGTTACCCTGACACTGCCAGTCGCATGATTTTATGACAATTGATGTTTATTCGTTGATGGTTTGAACCACCTTAACCGATTGGCATTGGACACCACGGTTACCGACGACAGTGCCATGGCACCACCGGCGATAACCGGATTGAGCAGCATACCGGTAAACGGGAACAGGATGCCCGCGGCAATGGGTATGCCTAATGAGTTGTAGATAAAGGCACCAAACAGGTTCTGTTTGATATTTCTCAGTGTTGCTCTTGAGAGTTCAATAGCATCTGCGACACCGTGAAGAGACGCGCCCATCAGGGTCACATCCGCCGATTCAATGGCAACATCGGTCCCGGTGCCAATGGCAAAGCCAACATCGGACTGGGCCAGGGCCGGGGCATCGTTGATGCCATCACCCGCCATACCCACTTTATGACCGCGCCCGGATAGAAGACGCTGTATTTCTTTCACATGCCCGGCTTTATCTTCAGGCAGAACTTCGGCATGGAACTCATCGATGCCCGCCTGTCTGGCGATGGCCTGTGCTGTTAACCGGTTATCTCCGGTGAGCATAACCACGGTAATACCCAGTTTATGAAGCCGTTTGATGGCTGCCTGTGAGTCGGCCCGGATTGGGTCTGAAACGGAGATGATCCCGGCCAGACAGTCATTAATCGCCATAAACATCGGGGTTTGCCCCTGTTCTGCCAGTTGTTCCGCTTTATCGACCAGGCTTTCGATGTTGCAGCCATTGTCGGTCATCAATTTTTTATTACCCAGCAACACTACCTGACCATCGACGTTGCCAGAGACGCCATGACCGGGAATGGCCTGAAAACTTTCAACGGCTTTCAGTGCTATCTGCCTTGACTGGGCGGATGCCACAATTGCTTCAGCAAGAGGGTGTTCAGAGCCCTGTTCCAGGCTGGCTGCCAGGGTTAACAGTTCGACTTCGGTGTATGGCTCCAGGCTGACAATCTCAGTTACGGTGGGGCGACCTTCGGTGATGGTGCCCGTTTTATCCAGAACCAGTGTCGTCAGTTTACTGGCCTGCTGCAACGCGTCACCTTTACGAATCAAAATGCCCAGCTCCGCAGCTTTACCCACTCCCACCATAACTGACATGGGCGTGGCAAGGCCCAGTGCGCAGGGGCAGGCAATGATCAGCACCGTGGTGGTGACCACCAGCGTATGGGCAACCCTGGGCTCAGGTCCTGCAAAAAACCAGACAGCTGCCGCCAGCAGTGCAATCAGGATAACGGCAGGAACAAAGATGCTGGAAATTTTATCGGCCAGTCGGGCGATCGGCATCTTGGCACTCTGGGCTTTTTTTACCAGGGCGATAATCTGGGCGAGTGCTGTTTCACTGCCCACTTTTTCAGCAGTAAACAACAGTGAGCCATTTTTATTCAGGGTGCCGGCGCTAATGGCATCACCCGCCTGCTTTTCTACAGGGACAGGCTCACCGGTCAGCATGGATTCATCCACAAAGCTCATGCCATCCACAATGCTGCCATCCACCGGAATCTTCTCTCCGGGGCGTACCCGCAGTGTGTCGCCTTTACGCACTTGCTGCACAGGGATATCCAGCTCTTTGCCAGCACGAATCACCCGCGCTGTCCTGGCCTGAAGCCCAAGCAGTCGTTTTACCGCTTCACTGGTTTTGCCCCTGGCTCTGAGTTCCAGCGCCTGGCCCAGGTTGATCAGGCCGATAATCATGGCGGAAGCTTCAAAATAGACATGCCGGGCACTGTCGGGCAGCCAATCCGGGAACAGTACAACAATCATGGAAAACAGCCAGGCGGCACCGGTGCCCAGTGCCACCAGAGTGTCCATATTGGCATTGCGATGTTTCAGGGACTGGCATAGCCCTGTGAAGAAGTGCCCACCGGAGAAATACAGAATCAGTCCGGTAACAACGCCAACCACACCCCAGGCAATCTGCTCCTGAGGGCTGTTGACGCCCATCTCGCCGGTGACCATGCCCCAGATCATCAGTGGTATCCCGAGGCCCAGGGCGATGGCGGTATGTTTCAGCAGATAGCGATAACGTCGCCTGTCTTCTGCTTCCTGCTGAACCTGTTGTTGCTCGAATGAACCCTCTGCAAAGTTAAGAACCGTGCCGGGGAACCCCGCCTGTTCCAGCGCAGAAAGCACGCTATGGATCTCTATATGAAGATCCGTACCGTCGGTACTTTCCAGCAGAACGGTTTTATCCGCCAGATTAACGGTTCCCTGAACCCCATCGATGCCCTGCAGTGATTTTTCAATTTTGCCAACGCAGGAGGCACAGTTCATGGCTGCGATGGCAACCATTGCCGAGGTTTGAACTCCCGAAGCAAGCTCAGCGACAAAGCCAACACTTTCTACTGCGCTCACTAACGATTCTGAAGAGGCGGTTCCGGCAACCCGTGCAGTGCGGTCGGCAAGATTAACACTGGCGGCAGTAACGCCGGTCACCGCAAGCAGGGCCTTTTCTACCTTGCCAACACAGCCGGCACAGCGCAGACCACTCAATCGCAGTTCGGTTTCTATGACGGTCATGGGTTATGCTCCTGTTGCCATTCTGTCACTGACTGATGCAGCATAACCCTTCCCCTTACAGGAAGGTAAAGGCTTAGCTGGTCAAACCGTTGAAATTTTATATTCTACTAATTTTTTGGACAGTGAGCCCTGTTGTTGAAAAATGGCTAAAATTTCATCCAGTTTTTCTTCAGAAGACGCTTCCAGTGCAGTGCGCAGCTGGCTCGGAGTCATAGGCTGAGTGCCACGGCATCTCTGATACAGTGCCTTACCAACGCCAAAAACCATCCCCGCCGCCTTGACCAGACTGAAGGCTTCCATAAACTGGGCTGTCATGGTTGTCCCGACCGAAAATTCATTGACAGTGGCATCTCTGTCAGCCCATCTTGCTAATCCATCCAGTGGATCAGGCGACACACCCGGATGCACAGTGCCGTTAAAGCGAGTTTCGTTAGGCATCACTCTGAATGTATCAGCCCTTTCCCGGGTGAGGCCCATTTGGTAGATAAAGGCATTGTAAAGCGCAAAACTGCCAACGGTTAAGCTGCATGCCAGGCCCAGGAGTGCTTTAGCCAGGGCGACTTTGCCAACTCTGGAGTCTGGTACAGAGCCAAGCGTGGTCAGAATTTTATCGATCTTATCAGAGATACGTTTTTCTGAATCGGTTAGTTGTGTTTGTTGGCCCGCTTTTTTCTTACAAAAAACAGACGTTAAACGTGCAGTTTCAAATATTACCTTTTTAATTGACACTAAAAATGTCGCCGTCATATAAGTTTCAATAATCGTATTAACCAGTGCGTGAGGCGACATTATGAAAATTTTTGCTGCCTGGGCCCCGTAAGAAAAGGCCCATGATTCTGGCGGAATGAGTTCCGGGGGATCATTGGTCCATTGTTCAACACCCAGTGGTAAGGCATAGGCCGAAACTGGAGACGCAATGGCAGCGGTTTGAACAAGGTCAGCGGCCAAAATATTCTCAGCAGCAAGATGACAACGCTCTGCCTTGCCTATTATTTCCCCGGCTTTGTAGAGAAGATTGAGCGCTTCACAGCCAATGGCCAGCATGGTAATACCTTCTGAGGCAGTACCCAAAATGGCAATAGTCAGTCCAAATTCTTTATGGGCAGCAATGCCAACCCTTGCCATGTCGCTGGCCGTGGCCAGGAATAATGCGGGGAAATAACATTTATTGAAGGTTTCCTGTGCCCGGGAAAGTTTTGCTGAATACTCTTCCCAGCTGTCAGGAGCGGCTGACACAGCATCTAATGTCAATGCAGCAGTACTGAAAGACCCGATCAACGTCACAATAATGTCACTGGCTGTAGATTGTTTATCGAGAATAAAACTGCTGTATCTGCCAAAAGCACTGAAAAGACACAGACCTGTTAGCACCCCATGAAGTACTGATTTCGGTTTTTCCGCTTCGCAGATAAAACGCTGAAAAAGAATTTCAACGTCATGTTTTGGCTTCTTGAGCTGCTCACAAAGTTTTTCGGTGATAATCGCTTTGTTTTCTTCCCTGCTGATATGTTTCAGAATGGATTCAATCTTGTCATGCTTTTTTTCAAATCTTACAGCGCTTCTTTCTGCCAGATTTCTATTGGCTTCAACGGTGTGTAAAGTATTGAATATATGATGGTGGTCGTTAGCTAAACGTTCAATGTTTGATTTTGCATAATTCCAGTGATATTGGGCGCTCTCCAGTTTTTTTTAAAAGCTGTTAATCTCTTTTTCAGCCTCTGGTATTGATAGCCCTGTGTGGTTAGTTAAATGCTGGATGGACAAACATTTACCAGGCTCATTTGCCAAGGTAAATTGGATTTTATGCGCCTGCTGTAATATTTCAAAGGGTGGGGAATGGGGCTCTTTTGGGGAATGGTTCTCTTCATTGACTTGCCATCTTTTCCGAAAGCCACTGGATAGCAGGGAAACATCACCAGATGATGAAATAGAAGCCGTTCTATCCAGTAATAAAGGGCCTGTAATATGAGTTCCTTTAGAAGCCAGCCCGATAGTTTCTAATGCTGGAGCATTGGTCACACCCGCTTCTGAATCATACTGCAAGGGTAAAATATCAGTGCCCCCGGCATTGGATGAACTGTTCTGGCTCAAATTCAGGGCACTGAGATGCAGAGAAACCTTGGATGGTTAATTCATTGATGAATCCTGTATCGAATTGTAGTTGATTTTTATCAGGTCAATACTGTTGGGTTAACGTCGCCTTTGTACTTTAATGATGAAGTAGAGTGCAGGAAAGCTGACTGTGCCCAGGGAAAACAAAGATGCAACTATTGACTGGTAATTTCATACACTATTGTTCTCCTGCACAGCCTCTGGCTATGAATTTGACCTTTGTCATTGACCGTCCACTGCGGCTAATCAGCCACAGCTGGTTGGGCACATGATTTATGCCGTCAAACGTTCTGTTGCTCCAGTTGTACCACCGGATTATTGTTGTTCGCGGACCCCGTCGAAGGCTCCGCTGTAGCTGCGGGTTGATGATGAGACTGCCGGAATTGCAATGGATTACTTAGTGCGTTCAACAATAAAGGTGTTGTTGATGAGTCCGGATTTGCCTGCCTGAGAGTCTTATAACTTTTATAGGTACAGACTCCATAGGCGGCTATTGTCAAAACAGCGGGTAAAGCAAGCCAGCCATAAGCAGGGGGGGCAACAGTATGGCATAAATCTGCCCGCTCATCCGAGAAATCACAACAATCGAAATTCCCATCGCACACTTTATCCCGAGGAATACATTTGCTGCTGTCGCAGCGGAAATCACGCCCTAACTCTTCACATTTGGCCTGTGTGCATAAATCCGCCCCCTCATCGGAATTATCATCACAATTATCATACCAATAAGATTTAACCAAGTTACAGTCATCCTTGTTACAGACATACTTGGGCTCAATGCACCTTTTGTTTTTGCAGAGAAAGCTACGCCCTAACTCTTCACATCTGGCCTGAGTGCAAAAATCCGCGCCCTCATCGGAACCATCACCACAATCAATATATCCATCGCACTGCATCCTGCGAGAGATACATGTTGGTTTGTCTTCGTAGTTGCAGAGGATACTACGCCCTAGCTTCTCACATTGGTCCTGTGTGCATAAATCCGGCCCTTCATCAGAATTATCCGTAACATTCAGAGTATTACAACTATTATGTCCATTGCACACTCTTTCGGTAGAGATACATTTTGAACTGTTGTGGCAGAGGAAACTACGCCCTAACTTCTCACATCTATCCTGAGTGCATGTTTTCGCCCCCTCATCGGAACCATCGCCACAATCTAAATGACCATACCCACTATCTCTCCCGTTACAGACCCCCTTGGTATCAATGCACTTTGCGCTGTTGCAGATAAACCGCCCCAACTTTTCACATTTGTCCTTAGTGCATACATCTTTCCGCTCATCCGTATTATCAAAACAATCATCATGCCCATCGCACAGATCACTGATATAAATACATTTACCGTTGTCACAGCTGAATTCGTCAGAAGGACATTTCGCCCCGGCCGGTTGCAGTTGATGATAAAAAACAGCAAAGCTGAGCAGTGTTTTAAGCCCTGGTGCAACACCATCAATATAAGGTGAGGTCATTACCTGATTAAATGCATAACCCGCTACACTACGCATCAGTCCCATTCCGGCCTGTAAGGCACTACCGGCAAGCTGCCTTACCCTGTAGTCAGAAATCGCCCTGTGCTCAGGCTTTTGAGCTGGGCCATGACGGCAACTGGCACTCGTCTGCCCGTGGCTGACGGTGATACCTGATGCTTTTGTGGTTTCCCGGGAGTGTGAAGAAGTGACCTGGGAAGGGAAGACATTTGGCAAGGTAGATGTTGCAATTTGCATTTGATGACCTCAGAGGATATGTCCAATACATCCATGCAAGTATGCCCATGGCATGGGCTCCACAGGTTTACCGATCTCTCTGGAAAGCAATATAGTTATTTTTTTAAAGCAAGGGCCTGACCGGATAGCGCCTTCACCGGAAGGCATTAAAAATTACCGGGAGTTGTACAGCTGATCAAACGACACTTTTTGTCATTACTCGGATTGCAGAAGCGGTGAGGGCGGTTGCTGTCGAAATAATAGCTGTCACCGGGGTTCAGCAGATAGACATCTAGACCCACGGTAAGCTCAAGCTGACCTTCAATGATGATGCCGGCTTCTTCACCTTCATGGCAGAGCATCTCCTCACCGGTATCGGAACCCGGCGGGTAATTTTCATCCATAAAGGCCATGGCACGGTTCGCCTTGTGCTGACCAATGATTTTGATCTGTATCTGGTCCATGATCATCGCAGGAAGTTCTTCTGAACGATAGACGACTGGCTCGTAGCCGTACTCATCCATCTCCACAGAGAAAAACGTCACCAGCGACATGGGAATGCCATCGAGTACTTTTTTCAGGGAGCTGACCGATGGGCTGACACTGTTTTTTTCAATCATGGAAATGGTGCTGTTGGTAACACCGGCACGTTTTGCCAGCTCTCGCTGGGAGAGGTTATGCATAATTCGAACGGTTTTTAACCGTGTTCCTACATCCAAAGCAGGTTCTCCTTGAAGCTTCCCTGAAGTTCTCCATGATGTTTGAACAGACCCACAGGGAAGCAAGAGACTGGCTCCCTGTCCCGCAGGAGCCAGTGGTGACGTTTACTGTCCGGTAGTGACTTTGGTGAACGACCGGTTAATAATGCGATCCACTTTGGGTGGCAGCACAGCAAAAACGTAGAGATTCTTTTTGGCTTCTGCGGTCGGGTAAATACCGGGATTTTCACGGATATCCTGGTCAACCAGGGCAAAAGAACTCTTATTCGGGCTGGCATAGGCCACGTAGTTACTGATGTCAGCAATCACTTCCGGCTTCAGAAGATAGTTCAGGAAGGCATAGGCTTCATCAATATTTTTCGCATCTTTGGGAATGGCCAGCATATCAAACCACATGCCTGCACCTTCCTTGGGAATGGTGTATTCAACAACGACACCATTGTCGGCTTCATCGGCACGGTCACTGGCCTGCAGCACGTCGCCGGACCAGCCTATTGCCACACAGATATCTCCGTTGGCCAGATCAGAAATGTAGCGGGAAGAGTGGAAGTAGGTGACATGAGGGCGAACCTTCATCAGCAGCGCTTCCGCTTTCTGATAATCACCCTTGTTCACTGAGTTAGGATCAAGCCCAAGGTAGCGCAGGGCAGCAGGCATGATTTCTGTTGGCGCATTCAGAAACGCAACACCGCACTTGTTCAGCTTGCTGATGTACTTCTCCTCAAACACCAGGTCCCAGCTGTCGACAGGGGCCTCTTCGCCAAGATATTTTTTGACCAGCTCAGGGTTATAGCCAATGCCCGTGGTTCCCCACAGGTAAGGGATGGAATGTTTATTGCCTTCGTCGTATGTCTCCAGCAGGGCCATCAGTTCCGTATCAAGGTGTTTCCATTCAGACAGTCTGGTTTTATCCAACGGTTTGAACACACCGGCTTTGATCTGCCTGGCCATAAAATCGGAAGAGGGCACGACAATATCGTAGCCGGTATTTCCTGACAGGAGCTTGGCTTCCAGTACTTCATTACTGTCAAACACGTCATAGCGAACCTGGATACCGGTCTCTTGCTCAAAGTTGGCAATGGTGTCTTTGGCAAGGTTGATTAAAAAATACCCGGGTTATAACAACCCGGATGAATTATTGTTTTCTGTCGTTCAAGTACTCCAGGGTTAAATCAAGGCATTTACGGGCTTTGGTCACCAATTCATCAATCTCGGCATGGCTGATGATCAGTGGTGGTGAGATGATCATGGTATCGCCCACTGCGCGCATCACCAGACCATTTTTGAAGCAGAAATTACGGCAGACGGTGCCTGCTGTGCCTTCATCATCAAAACGGGTTCTTGCTTCCCTGTTATTGGTCATTTCCAGTGCCGCAACCATGCCGACACCACGGGTTATGGGTGGTTTTAAAGAAGGTGTTGTAGTAAGGCAGCTCTTTCATCTGCTGACAGACTGCGGCAATCAGCTCCTGTCGTCCATAGCCAATATTGACGCACCAGAGCCCGGCCATGCCATCAAGAATTTTATTATTTTTTTAAACAGTCATCTGCAGGTATTCACGCTCCCAGGAGCTGATAATCCCTTTGAAGTTCTGGTATTCAGTGCGCTTCACTTCAACATAGGAACGAACAAAGCGTCTTCCCAGGGTCTTTTTGAGAATTTCACTCTGTTCCATCAGCTCAAGGGCTTCCTCAAGATTAAGTGGAAGTCTTTTGTCGTTAGAATCATCAGAGGCATTTCCGGTAACGGCTTGTGTTGGTTCTGCGGCATTAATCATGCCAAGGTAACCACAAAGCAGTGATGCCGCAAAGGCGAGGTATGGGTTGGCGTCCGCCCCTGCCAGTCTGTTTTCAACACGGCGGTTGGCAGGAGATGAGTCAGGAATTCTCAGGCTGACAGTCCGGTTATCAATACCCCAGGCCAGATTCACCGGCGCAGAGGTATCCCTGAGAAAACGACGGTAGGAGTTTACGTTCGGCGCAAAAAGTGGCATGGCTTCCGATACATACTGCTGAAGCCCGCCAATATAGTGGTAAATCATCTTGCTGGGGGAGTCATCTTCGTTGCTGAAAATGTTGTTTCCCTGTTTATCCAGGATACTCTGGTGCAGGTGCATGGAGCTGCCCGGTTCACCACTGATGGGCTTGGCCATAAAAGTGGCATTAATCTCATGTTTTAATGCCGCTTCCCGTACCGTGCGTTTAAATATAAATACCTGGTCTGCCAGGGACAGCGCATCACCGTGACGGAAGTTGATTTCCATCTGGGCTGCACCTTCTTCGTGAATCAGGGTATCTACATCCAGCCCCTGCTGTTCACACCAGTTGTAAACATCTTCAAAGAGAGGGTCATATTCATTGGCAGCGTCAATGCTATAGGATTGGCGGCCAGACTCAGGACGCCCGGATCGGCCAACCGGCGGCTGCAACGGGTGGTCCGGATTAGCGGTGCGTTTGGTCAGGTAAAATTCCAGTTCAGGTGCCACGACGGGCTTCCAGCCTTTGGCTTCATAAAGCGCCAGAACGTTTTTCAGCACTGCCCTTGGTGCCATGCTGATCAGGTTACCCTGCTTATCGTAACAGTCATGGATAACCAGCGCCGTTGGCTCCAGTGCCCAGGGTACCATATGGACAGCGGACTCATCGGGTTTGAGAATCATATCGATCTCAGCGGCATTCATCAGCTCATAGTAGATTTCATCTTCGACGTAATCTCCGGTCACTCCCTGAATCAGCAAACTTTCCGGCAGTCGTATGCCTTTTTCGGCAATAAACTTGCTACTGGGCATAATCTTGCCACGGGCGATACCGGTAAAGTCGGATATGACCGCTTCGACCTCGGTGATTCTCTGCGCTTTTAACCAGCTGGCCAGCTTTTTCATAGTATCTTTGCTTATGGTTATGTTCTTAGTGATGACGAGGTAATCGTTGGTAATGCCTTGTACGACAGGCTTCGGCAAATGCCTAATAAAGGAATACCCAGGGCTATGGCATCAGGGATAAGTTGCAGAGTTGTGTTATCTCTCTGGCTATCATGGTGTGCGCTTTCTTTTGAAACATCGGAGTTAGCCGGTGCACTACCATAGCGCCGGGGTTCAATATTCGAATAAGCACCAGTAACCAGCAGGCCGTCAAGCTGTGCAAGAATGTCCTGACTATCCAGGGGAACAGGCAAAGAAGGGATGATAACAGGGAGGGCATTGGCAGCATGAACAACAGAGGTGAGATACTTTTCTCCAGCCTGATGTACACGGTGCAGACCATCCATTGCCGTGTCTGCTGTGACACCGATCAGTGGCCGGGTATCGGTTTTCATAATCCACCTTATTATGTTGTTTAAGCTTCGTTTCCCTGAATCAGACTTCAGGGGCTGTTTTCATGGACTAATATAAGATTTTCCTGCAGTTTCTTCTGGTGTCACCTGATGAACGAAGCCCTTATTGCTACAGCCACTGGTTTTGCCGTAGGTATGCTCTTCAGCTACTTCCGCTTGCCGATCCCTGCACCCCCTGTACTGTCAGGTGTTACAGGGATCGTGGGTGTCTATCTGGGACATGTCTGCTTTCAATATTTGATCACACGTTTTTTCAGTTAGTTTACCGAACATTGTGCGATTATTGCCGATCCCCCCGACAGAAATGCCACCAAAATTCACACCGTGGTAACCACGCTCACGACCAACCAGTCTCTGTCGTGTACCTTCACCCCTGATGCGATGATAGCCCAGGGCAATTTTCAGGGCAGTCTCTACAGACTCTGAGCCTGAGTTGGTAAAGAACACGTGGTTCAGGTTGCCGGGGGCAATGTCCGCCAGACGTTCTGCAAACTCGAATGCCAGGGGGTGCCCCATTTGAAAGGGTGGCGCGTAGTCCATTTTTGCCACCTGACGGGCGACAGCGTCAGATATCTCCTGACGTCCATGACCGGCGTTAACACACCATAGACCGGCGCAGCCATCCAGAATCAGACGACCTTTGTCGTCCTGATAGTACATGCCTTCTGCACTGGTGAGCATGCGGGACTGTTGCCTGAACTGGCGGTTTGCTGTGAAGGGCATTCAGAGCGCGTCCAGTGAGCTGGCTTTTCTGTTCATGGTATGTTGGCGGGCAGTTGCTGTGGGCTTACTCAGGGGCAGATCAGTCATATCCCTTACCTTTGTTATTATTGAGCCCTGGTTTGCTGACGCCAGTGGTATCAGTGGCGCACATGATTGCAAACATTGTGCACAATATTTCAAACAATCTGTATTGAATCAAGTACTGCATTTCGTTAATGTGCTTTTATCAACAAATGCCCTCAAACAATAACAACGGGAGCGGTTATGGCGACCAGAACGCGCGGGCAATGGCAGGCTAAGTAGTTGGCCAAATGGAATCGTATATTTCTAGCTAAGTGGGCAGTCACTCTGCGGCGTTGCAACTCCGGTCACATAGCTACGGCTATGCTCCCTACGTTGCGCCTTGCATAGCAACTGCCCACTTAGCCAGAAATATACGATTCCATTTGGCCAACTACTTATCGAACCCACGGTGTTTGACCAGGTTGATAATCAGATGACCATTGCCCGTGAAGAGATCTTTGGGCCGGTGCTGTCGGTTATTTCCTTCCATGATAAGGAGGAGGCAATCCGCATTGCCAATGACAGCGACTACGGCCTTGCGGCAGCGTTCTGGACCGGTAATCTTGACAAAGCGCATCGGGTAGCCAGGCGACTCAGGGCGGGTTCAGTGTTCATCAATAACTACCATGGTGGAGATATGACGGTGCCTTTTGGTGGCTTCAAGCAGTCCGGTAATGGTCGGGATAAGTCGCTCCATGCCTTTGATAAATACACGGAGTTGAAATCTACCTGGATTTCACTGCTTTAAGCCTGCTAACTGGTCCAATGCTGCTTTCGCTTCTGACAATGCCATTCGCTGGCTCGGTTTACGAAACAGCGAAAGCATGATGTTCAACAATTCAGGATGAAAAACTCTGAATCGCGTCAGCATATATGACCTTTTTTGTTCCTCACTTTTTTCATTGAAACGGATGATGTCCTTATAAGTCTTAGATTTATCCTTTGAGTCATATAATCGCAATCCGGTGGATAGAACAAATAGAAGCACCCCGAGTGACCAGGCATCTACGGTATGATTATATCTTCTTTCAGAGAACACCTCGGGGGCAACATAGTCAACAGTGCCACAGAGGGTTCTGGTATAATCGTCTTTTTTCAGGTGTTTGGTGAGCCCCATATCGGTTAGCTTTACCATGCTTTCTTCCCCCGGGGCTTTTGGGGGGGCATAAAGTATATTATCGGGCTTAATATCCCGATACACCAAATTCTGATCATGAATACACATTAATGCGGCACAGATTTTTCTGCCAACATCAACTGCAAGGTCGAAACCAGGTTCGACTTTTTTATTTACAAGGCTTTCACAAAGGTCAATGGCATCAACATATTCGAGAACGCAGGCCAGGGGCCTGTAGAGAGCCAGGGAAAAATCAGGATCCCCGTGTTGGATCAAACGATATTTATTGTTAGCTTCTCGCTGTACTAAAACCGCCAGAGTTTTAACAATATTCGGATGATCCGGAATATTCAGCCCTGATATCTCTCCGTTTTTCTGCTGAATGAGTCTCCGCTCTATTGAGAATGTTTTATCTTTTAACAGCTTCACAGCGATGGTTTGTTGTCCATCCGATACTTTTTTTACCACAGAAGACCCTCCTTCGTTGATTTTTCTGCTTTTCACCGGTTCTTTCAGGCGCAAGAGCTGCACTATCACCTGTTCGGTTTCAATCGGTGGGGAGTAGTGGCGACTGGCTCTTTTATTGATCGGAGCCTTTGCAGGTAGAGGAAGGTCAATGGATTCTCCGGTAATTTTTCCGGCGATCGCTACTCCATCATCCGGTTTTACCGAATATTGATTGTGTTTCGCAGGACGCGCTGTTGCTGCAACGGCTCCCCGGGGCGGGTTTGTGTTGAAAGATAAATGTTGTTTGCCGGGTTCCTTGGGGGGCGTCATAAAAAAAGCTCATCATAAGTACTCGGTAATTAGACTCTGACACAGACTGAAAATTCCCTTGATATATCAGGGGGCCTGGGGAATAGTTCGTGAGGAATGGTTCGCTGAAATTCTGCCTCTTGAAAACGTTGAAATATAAGAACAGGCAATGATTTATGAAACTCAAGGCACCTGTACATACCGAAGCCCATGCGCAGTCTTACTACGCCGCGTCACTGAACTTTGCCACAGATTATCCGGTGCTGGAAGGTAGCCTGACCGTCGATGTCTGTGTGGTTGGTGGGGGGTTCTCCGGCATCGCTACAGCCCTGGAACTGGCCGAGCGTGGCTATCGCGTTGCGGTTCTGGAGGCACGGAAAATCGGTTGGGGGGCAACCGGGCGAAATGGCGGTCAGCTGATTCGGGGGATGGGGGAAGAGCCGGAGCAGTTTCGCAACCAGATCGGTACCGATGGGGTCGAGGCAATCCATCGGATGGGGTTTGAGGCTGTTGAGCTGGTGCGCGAGCGGGTCCGGAAATACGGCATTCAGTGTGACTTGAAAATGGGCTATGTGGATGCGGCGATCAAGCCAAAACAGATGGCCGGGATTACGGAAGATTATGAGTCCCTGAAGGCACGCCATTATGCCCATGAGCTGCGGCTGCTATCACAGGATGATATCAAGCAATATATCAATACTGACCGGTATATTGGCGGCATGCTCGACTCGGGAAGTGGGCATTTGCACCCATTGAATCTCTGTCTGGGTGAGGCGCGTGTAGCTGAGGGATTAGGGGTACAGTTGTTCGAATATTCGCCGGTGGTGAAAATCCATAAGGGTAACCTGCCCGGGGTTGAAACGGCGAAAGGTTCGGTAACCTGCCAGTTCCTGGTATTGGCAGGGAATGCCTACCTGGGGAACCTGGAACCAAAGATTGGCGGAAAAGTGTTACCTGCGGGCAGTTATATCATTGCCACAGAACAACTGGAGGACAGGGTCTGGCAAAGCCTGATACCACAAGACACGGCTATCTGTGATGTCAGCCTTGCCCTGGATTACTTCCGCCTTTCTGCGGATAAACGACTGTTGTTTGGTGGTATGTGCAATTACTCCGGGCGGGATCCAAAAGATATTGTCGCATCGCTCCGCCCGAAAATGTTGCAGGTCTTTCCTCAGCTGGAAAATGTCGCTATTGAATACCAGTGGGGCGGCATGATTGGGATTGGTGCCAATCGCATGCCACAGATTGGTCGATCAGGGGCAAACATTTACTTTGCCCAGGCCTATTCTGGCCACGGGGTCAATGCCACCCATCTGGCGGGGAGGGTACTGGCAGAGGCTATTTCCGGCCAGGCAGAACGGTTTGATGTGTTTGCCAATATACGTCATATCACTTTTCCCGGAGGGCGCTATTTCCGTTCGCCGTTACTGGCCCTGGGGATGTTGTGGTATCGGCTGAAAGAGGTGGTTTAGCCTGCGTTCAACAGGGCGTTGGTAACGCTGGAAAAGCATTTGGGACGTTTTCTCGCCATGTGACCAGACCACAAGCAAGGCGAAAACGCCCCTTTAGATTCAATGAATTGTTCTGTCTGTGGGGGAAGACTGGTTAGCAATATGGTTTTGGTTTCTGTGCAGGTATTGCAGATCCGGCCAACTCAGACTTAGCCACTCTTTGGCCTCATCGAGATAATGTTGACAGCACTTACAGATACGATGCTTTGTGGAAAACTCCAGCAGTGGTATCACAGTACACTTCAGAGCCTTGAGTAACGGGGGCTTAAATGCCTCAGATAATCCTCCTGACTTTATCAGCGTGATAATCCGCCGGTAGGGGAAGACCAGAAATTCACTGGCCTTCTGGGGGATCTTCTGATTTTCATAAAGGGCTGCCAGATTATGCATGGCAGCAATCCACGCCATCATTAACTGAGGGTTATCCAGATCCTTGAACCATTCATGTTCCAGCATCCGGGCAGCGTCCAGATAAGCTGTTTCAGCTGATCGCCATTTGCATTGATGAAAATTAACATTCCCTTGATGAAGCTTCTGTTGCCACTGGTTCACTGTCCGGATCCCGTATTGATTCATTTATTTTAATGAGAATAATTATCATTTGTATTATAAAAAGTGGCTGATGTAAACTTTTCCCGCAAAATTGTTTGGAACAACAGGATGTGATTGTGTCAGATCAGTGGTGAAGAAACGGCTCTGGGAAATCCAGGTGATTGGTTTTTACTGTAATCACCTGGCATCATAGTTACGTTTACTGTTTTATCTTTTCCAAAAGCGATCCTTCATACTGTCACGCCTTTTGCCAGTCGAAATCCATTTGTCTGGCGGTCTTTTCTGCCAGCGCCTCACTGTGTAAGCGACTGACAATATGCAGGCTCATATCAATACCCGCAGAAATACCCGCTGACGTGATAACAGAGCCTTCATCCACCCAACGGACGTTGCTGATAACGTTGAGACCGGGGAACTGTGTTTGCAAATCCGGGATATCTTCCCAGTGAGTGGTGACATTCTGCTGGTTACGCAGTAAACCGGCTGCCGCCATCAGGAAAGCGCCGGTACAAACTGAAGCGTTCAGCCTGGCCTGTTGTCCCTGAGAGTAGATCCATTGTAATACACCGGGTTTATCCATTTCTGCGTTGTGCACACCACCGACAACCACCAGCAGGTCAATTGAGGGGTGGTTGTGAAACCCGTAGTCCGGTTGAACCCGGTAACCTCCCCTGGCAGTGACCAGATTGCCGGATTCACTGACCAGAAAAGGCCTGAAGGCTTTTCCGTTGGGAGAGAGGCGTGCCGCAGTGGCAAACACTTCAAAAGGACCAGAGAAGTCCAGGACTTCAGCCTGGTCGTAAATAAAAATACCTGTATTCATTATTATTAAATATCTTCGGATTAGTTGGTAGAAGTGGTTGTTGGTTGATTTTCAGACAAATGCTGGACACTCTGGCAAACTATAACAAATGCCCATTAACGGAGATTCTCAAAAACCTCAGGATGCTGTTCGACAACTCGCAACAGAGCTTTTGCAGGCCCCTGAGGATTCCGCCGTCCCTGCTCCCAGTCCTGGATTGTCCGAACACTGACTCCCATAAAAGAAGCAAAAGCCGACTGGGACAGCTGGAGCTTTTCCCTGATCTCTTTGGCAGGTGACGGCTCTGATAAGACGGTCGTTTTCAGCTTTCCCTTACCCGCCTTAAATGCCTTGATCTCATTCAGGCCATCGAGGATTTCCTGACCAATATCTCGTTCATTCATCGTTTATAGCCTCCGCTATCTTTTTCAGGATATGACCAGGAATACTTTCACGCTCCGACTTGCGATATAAGGTCAACATCCAGATTTCAAAATCACTCTTTTTCCAGTAATAAATAACCCGGATACTACCACTTTTACCCTTTCCATCCGGTGCCCATCGTATTTTACGGACACCCCCACTACCCCTGATAAGATCGCCAGAATCCGGTTTCTGTTGAAGGTGCCACTGCAATACCCGGTATTCATCATCTGATAAATATCCGGATAGCAATTTGGTAAAGCGGCTGGTTTCTATAAAAATCATACATTTATTATACGGCAAAGCCGTATGAAATCAATTCTGAAAGGAGTTTCAACAATCAAGTAAGTACAAAAGTCCTTTTTCCTGAAGAATGCTATCCGACCATCTCTACTGGCCGATGACCACCGTTTCTCCCCTTACCCAGTCAAGGTACTCTGGCAGGCCATTTTCAATGGGTATCTGAATAACCTGTAAATCATTGTACGACAGGGTATGCAGTCACCTGGTATCATAGTTACGATGCTGTGTTTATCTTGTCCTGAAAGCGGTACTTCATACTATCAGGCCTTTTGCCAGTGGAAATCCATTTGCCTGGCGGTCTTTTCTGCCAGCGCCTCACTGTGTAAGCGACTGACAATATGCAGGCTCATATCAATACCCGCAGAAATACCCGCTGACGTGATAACAGAGCCTTCATCCACCCAACGGACGTTGCTGATAACGTTGAGACTGGGGAACTGTGTTTGCAAATCCGGGATATCTTCCCAGTGAGTGGTGACATTCTGTTGGTTGCTCAGTAAACCGGCTGCCGCCATCAGGAAAGCGCCGGTACAAACTGAAGCGTTCAACCTGGCCTGTTTTCCCTGAGAGTAAATCCATTGTAAAACACCGGGCTTATCCATTTCTGCGTTGTGCACACCACCGACAACCACCAGCAGGTCAATTGAGGGGTGGTTGTGAAACCCGTAGTCCGGTTGAACCCGGTAACCTCCCCTGGCAGTGACCAGATTGCCGGATTCACTGACCAGAAAAGGCCTGAAGGCTTTTCCGTTGGGAGAGAGGCGTGCCGCAGTGGTAAACACTTCAAAAGGGCCAGAGAAGTCCAGAACTTCAGCCTGGTCATAAATAAAAATACCTGTATTCATTATTATCAGTAACGACGGTGGCTCACTAATAAACGAATATCTGCGTCCATTGGAATCTGGAAATCGGCAGTGGAAATAACACGTTTTGTACTGGTATCAATCATTCTTGCGCTGATATAGACAGTTGAGCTGCCAACAGCATAGGTGCCAGTTACAATAGCATCAGCATTATAGGACTTACTGAGATTATCCAGATTTCTTGAAAGACTGAACTCTCCAGCCTTGAAGTCATCAATAAAAACGCTATCCCGCATTTTGATTTCGATCAAATCATAACCAATATCAGATAAAGCGGATGAAAGCTGTTCTCCAAGAACACGACCCAGAGTAGTTGTATTACTAAGCTGGTTAATATCTGCAAGACTTGTCGAAAGAATAGTAGCCCCGACCGGTAATTCATCCTGTGCCTTTTTAGCCATGGCAATTGCTGCAAGTTGGCTGATTTTTACCAGATCAATTCTTTCGGGCTTTTTATGGCTTTTGCTCGAACACCCAGCCATCAAAATGGTAGAAAGCAGTGCAATGATAATTTTTGCAGTGAGTGACTTCATTATTTTTCTACTCCCTGTCCATCATTTTTGGTCAGATTAACAACTGCTGACTTTTTGTACTGCCGCATAGCCATATCAGGAATATAGTAGGAATTAGTTTCTGAAAATTGAATCTGGTAGTCGTCGACAATACGGGCTGTAATCACAACTTCTGTGTTGGTTTTGGAGGGGAATATTTTGCTGACGTCATAAGCTACCGAAAGAGGGATAACGCCATAGCTAATACCTTCAGCAACGCTTAAATCATCACCAAGTTCGGCCAGTGCCCATTGGAAGCCTGCAGTTCCAGTGGTGGCGAAGTTTGTGCCCTTATCTCTATCATTTGAGTGCCTGACAACCTGTGCATCCAGTTCCATTGAAAGGCTGGTAGCACTTGAGGTCATAACCGTTGCGCCGCGCTTGACCAACGCACTGGATAGCTGCTGTGTGAATACTTTGCTGAAAGTTGAGTGACTCTGCTCCAAATCGATATAGACCGGCTGAGACGCAAGGTTTGCGTTAGCCATAATCTGTCCGGATAAATGTTCGGCTATCACTCCCCAATGCTGAGCAGATTGAAGTTTAACCTGAGGACTTTGATCAACGGTTGTTGCTTTAGGGATAGGAGAACAACCCACTGCCGCCAACAGACACGCGACCACAACTGGGTACATAACTTTTCTGTTCACAAATGCATCCTTAACTTTGCTTTTCTCATACCATGCGGCATGTTTTATACTTATTTTACAGGTATACAGCTCAGAAGGATTGTACAGACTCCTATAACTCAGACAAACCAAAAAAGGCAAATGTACTAAATAAAGTATTTGATTTGATCTTGCCAATATATGTTTTACTGGCCGATGACCGCCGTTTCATCCCTTACCCAGTCAAGGTACTCTGGCAGGCCGTTCTCAATGGGTATCTGAATAACCTGTGGCACATCATAGCTGTGTTCAGCTTTCAGGTATTGCTCCAGTGCCTGATAACGCTCACAGGTGGTTTTAATCCGAAGCAGTACTTCCGGATCCGACTGGACTTCACCATCCCATCGATAATGGCTGTGGATTGGACTGCTCTGAACACAGGCTGCCAGGCGCTGTTCGATGATAGCCCTGGCATGGTCGTCAGCTTCCTGTTGATTGGGGCAGGTGGTCAGAACCATGCAGAAACCGCTGGATGGTTTTATGGGCATTTGGCAACCGGTTAACAATATTACTAATAGCGGAAAGAAAGCGCTGTAACTCACTGGCCCGGTAATCTATCAGGTTCATGGATCAGTGGATAGGGCTTCAACAGCAACCGCCAGTTGTGCAATCAGTCCCATTATCAATGGCTGCCGGGAGACAGTTGAAAGGGCCATAATGGGTCTTTCGATTGCCATGTACGGTAAAGTGGCTGCCATAGCGGGTATCCTGCACCATGGCTGCGGTATTGCCGCAGATCAGCATCGGTTTGCCATTGATAAAGCGATGATGGTCGTCCAGTTGGAAAAAGTGAGGGTGTTCCGGCAGGGTACCGTTGTAAATGGCCACCTGACCATAGTCTTCACAGATATCTTCAAGGTTATCCAGTTTGAACACCCGAACGGTCAGGGATTGAAAATCGATATTGCCAATTTTCTCCTCGATTTGCTGGTTGGCAATGGTGATCGGGCTGGCAGAAAGCAACCGGTAGTCCGGGTAACCCAGCCCGGTTAACAGACGACGAAAGTCTTCAATATAAAGAGCACCACTAAGGCATTCCCCCATCAGCACCGGGTCGTCTTTTAACGGGGCCGGTATTCGCTGACCGGCAAATACGTCACTGAAAAGCAGTTCGCCACCGGGTTTCAGTACCCGGAAAATCTCCCTGAACACCTCTTCCTTGTGGGGCGAAAGGTTTATCACGCAGTTGGAAATCACCACATCCATGGAATTGTCTTCTATCCCCGGGGTTTGCAGATCTTCAATATAACCCTGCCTGAAGTCGATATTCGGTTGCTGAAAGCCAAACTTCTCCATCATCGAGGGAATATGCCCCGTGGCCACCATTAATTGCTCGTCGGTCATATCGATACCGATAACCTGGCCCTGTTTTCCTACCAGGCTGGCAAGAATATAACTGTCCCTGCCGGTACCGCAGCCAAGATCCAGTACCCGGCACCCTTCCAGGGCCGATGGGATCGGCGATCCGCAGCCATAAAAACGGTCCGTAATGGCCGGGTCGATCTGCTTCAGGATCTCCCGGACGCGGGCTGGCATGGTGCCGGGATCGGAACAGCAGGCATTGGTTTTGAGATCCGTGGTACCGCCAAGAACACGGCCGTAGTACTCCTTCAGGACCTGATGATTACTGGAGTGGTTATTCATTGTTCTCGCCTTGGTTAATGTACATGAATCAGGGGGGCTATTTGTCCGGTGTTGCTTTGTCCGGGGTTGTTGCTCTGTCAATTTTGCCAGGTTCTTCCGCTGTCGTGTTTTTCATCAGCGGCTCAACAATCCCCATAAAACATAAAGCGGCGATAACTCCCCCGGTAATCGGCCCCGCAACATATACGGTCAAAAAGCCATAATGCTTATCGGGAAACGCCGCGCGCTCCCAGCCGAACAGAGAGGCCAGCAGTCGGGGTGATAAATCTCTGGCCGGGTTGAGTCCTGCCTGGGTCAGTGGCGCAATAATCGAGATAATGGCGGTGACGGTTAAACCGATAAACAGGGGGGCAAGGGCCTGGTCTGGTCGTCCGGTGTTGCAGCCTTCGGTCAGGACGAGAATCATAAAGACCAGGGCAAAGGTGCCGGTACATTCGGCAAAAAATGCATTGACGGTGGACACGGAGGCAACCTGCCCGGCCAAGGGGTTGGGATAATACTCGCCAAACATCATGGCACTGGCTATAGATGATTCGGTGCCACGAACAATGCCATGGGTCAGTTCATACTGCATGATTGAGCTGGAGAAGAGCAGGTACAGCAGGGCGGCTGCCACAAATGCACCGGCAAACTGGGCAACCAGATAGCAGGGCAGTAATGTCATGGACATCCGGCGACTGACTACCATGGCAATGCTCACAGCTGGATTAAGGTGAGCACAGGATAGACGACGGGTAGCGTAAATCGCCAGGGTGACTGCCAGCCCCCAGACCATGGCCACCTGAAAGAGTCCTGCATGGGCAGAAAATAGCACCGTCACGGCCACTGAGCCGCAGCCAAACAAGACGAGGATAAACGTACCTATAAACTCTCCGGCAAAGCCCTTTAGATAATTCATGGGTATAAGTTAAATCGTTCAACGTTCGTTTTTGCAAAACCATGTTTTGCTGACTTCCTGGGAGGCTGACCGAGAATAGACTGCCCTACTGCGGTGGCAGAAAATTGGTCTAAAAAGTCGGAAATTTTTAGCAAATAGAACCACTATTCACTAAAAATTTCCGACTTTTTATCCTCAATTTTCTGCCATCCTCGCTACGGGGTCGCCTAGACGGGCGCTATTCTCGGTCAGCCTCCTAGGCATGGATCGGAACACGACTATCATAAACTGTCCAGATTATCCAACAAGGTTATTACGAACCACAGGTGGAACGTAATTTCCATTTTTTCTGAAATTTCCTCAAAGAAGTTGATCATCCTCGTCTCTCTCGTTTGGTTACAGCAACTAAAAACTAGCTGTTTTTTTCTATACTGCAAACAAAATGCTCAGAGGCTTTAGTTGTCTGTAGGGAACTTTTCTTATTCATTACTGTCAGATAAATATATTCACCGGATAGTTCAGGCCGAAGAGAACGTAGTTCTTCGAGCTCCAGAGAGCAACCATGAATTCCTGCTGCTGTTGATGGTTGAAATTCATAAGTAATTAAAGAGACGCGTTCTATGAACGGATTAACAACAGCCGTCAGCACTGCTTGCAATACGGGTGTTCCGGCCAGTGCAACCTCTCAATACACACAGAGTTGCAAGCCTGCCTCTTGTACCATCGTAATAATAAACAGGAGTCTGTCCTTAAACTCAGAGGTTTCATCGTTGATTCCAGAGGCCGATCAACCTTCAGAAACGCCATCAGACATTGCAAACCGGAAAATGGCTCAGGCTGAAAAAAAAGTTGCTTGTTTTCGGCAAGAAGTTCCAGTCACCGCTGAAAGCAGTGGCGAGCCAGTCGTCAAACCAGAAGACCTTCTGGACGGGAGAATAAGAGAAAGACTGCAAGGCATAAAAGTGAAATACCAGGAACAGTTTTCCTTTATCATGGAGAATTTCACTATCAGGAATTGCTGCAACACGGGCAGTAGGGAACCATTGTGTGTTGAAAGCATAGGAAAAAAAATAGGGCTATTCGTCAATGAGTACAAAACTGATGAATGGCTTTTTTTTGCCAACCATAAAGAACCTGAATACCGACATCATTTTTACGCAAGCAATATTATTGTCCATCAATACGAGTACCTTTCTGAAGCAAACCAAACCAAAATGATGTTGCCAAAAACAATTATCGAAAAGCAAATCAGTGGCGAAAAAAGCATTGAGGTTATTCATAAATATGCTGGCAGCCATGACTCAGAGCCGTTTAAATATGAGTATTTAACCACTACGGACAATGGCAGATTCATAGCCAGGGTAGCTGATGATTTTGGCTTGATTATCGAAGGAATGAAAGTTAATTATGATCATTTTGAGCAGAAAACGAAGCATTTATGTGAGATCAGTAAGGAAGAGTTTAAATGGGTTTTTCCTTTGTTCAACGTCACATATCGCGTAAGCCCAAATCTCGAAGTTTATCCTGAGTGCTAATGATCAGGAAGTCATCAGTCTAAGGACTGTAAGGTGGTGGCGATTCTATTTCTATAGGAGTGTATACTGGTGGCGGTCCCGGGTTGTGTCGAAACGTCGCCGGGTAATTGTCTGGTTCTACTTCACCGGGTGTTTCTGTCGGTTCAGGGGCATGGCTGATAACCCGGGATAACTGTATAGATGGGGGCTCGGTTGCTGTGTGCCGATGCTGAAGACAACGATACAACTCCGCGGCGCCCTTACCAACAGGAATACCAACAAGACAACCTGCGCCCAAAGTGAAACAAAAAACTGCGAAGCTTGGGTGAATGATCAAACCCGGCACAACAAAAGACAGGCATGCAGGTAGACCTGCAGACAGAGAGACAGCTGTATATTTTGACATTGAAACCGTTCGTCCAAAAACTTGATGCTGACACAATATCTGTTCTGAATTATCCATCTGTTCATTGGCTGCCGCCCCCTGAGGCTGGAGCATTGGCATAGATGTATCTAATGGTCTTGCTGGTTGCATGAAATTAGCCTGAATAACTTGTATCCTTATCAATCAGACTCTGAATACAGAAAAAAGTTCTCTATTCTCAGCTTCCTCTCCTACGAAAAGTTCCCGTGTAATCCACAGAATGATTCATGTGGTAACAGAACAGCGGTAAACTGACGAAATATCAATCATTTTAGTTGTATGGCCCTTAATGAGACATTCCATGACCTTCGCCAACCTCGGGCTTTCCCTGCCGATCCTGCAAGCCATTACTGAACAGGGCTATAAACAGCCTTCTCCTATTCAGGCAGAAGCCATACCGGCGGTTCTGGCAGGACAGGATGTGATGGCGGCAGCTCAGACAGGCACCGGTAAAACAGCCGGTTTTACGCTGCCGATACTGGAGCTGCTCAGTCGCGGCGAGCGGGCAAGGCCCAACCAGGTTCGTGCGCTGGTTCTGACACCGACCCGTGAGCTGGCAGCCCAGGTGGCAGAGAGTGTTGCCACCTACGGTCGGCATTTGCCAATACGTTCTTCAGTGGTTTTTGGCGGGGTCAAAATCAACCCGCAAATGATGAATCTGAGACGTGGTGCAGATATCCTTGTGGCCACACCCGGGCGACTTCTGGATCTTTACAACCAGAATGCGGTGAAGTTCAAACACCTGGAAGTGCTGGTTCTGGATGAAGCAGACCGGATGCTGGATATGGGGTTTATTCACGATATTCGTCGTATTCTGGCGCTGTTGCCCCAGCAAAGACAGAACCTGATGTTTTCGGCAACGTTTTCCGATGACATACGACAGCTGGCAAAAACCATTGTTCACCATCCGGTAGAGATTGACGTTTCTCCCCGCAATACTACGGCCAGAACGGTCAGGCAGTGTGTGTATCCGGTGGATAAAAGTAAAAAACCGGCACTGCTGACCCGCTTGATTAAAGAGCATAACTGGCAACAGGTGCTGGTTTTTACCCGGACCAAGCACGGTGCCAACCGCTTAACCCGTCATCTGGAAGGTAAAGGCATTCTGGCGGCGGCGATTCATGGCAATAAGAGCCAGGGAGCCCGTACCCGGGCCCTTGCTGATTTCAAAAATAATGACATTACAGCCCTGGTGGCAACGGATATCGCTGCCCGTGGGCTGGATATTGACCAGTTGCCACAGGTGGTGAACTTCGACCTGCCCAATGTGCCGGAGGATTATGTGCATCGTATCGGGCGAACAGGGCGCGCGGGGGCGGATGGTCATGCGGTCTCGCTGGTCTGTGCAGATGAGAGCAAGCAGCTTCGGGACATTGAACGGTTGATCAATCAGCAGTTACCCAGGGAGATGATCTCCGGGTTTGAGCCGGTTAATGAGGTGTCGGTGACTCAGTTGTCCGGTAAGCCACCGAAACCTGAAAAGCCTAAAAAGTCCAGGACTTCTCACAGGCCCGGACAGGAGAGTGGCGGAAACGGTAAGACACCTAAGCAGCAGGCAGGTCAGAGTAATGAAAGGAGAAAGTCCGGGGGAACGGGGTCAGGGCGTGTATTTGCTGAAAACCACCCCAGGCCACGAAGACGTAAAGTGACCAACCCGCAAAGTACTTCTGCTTCTGTATAAATATGCCCTTACTCTCCCTGAGCTCAGGTCGTCAGGCTATGCCGGGGAACTATGCTATCTATTTTAAGTCTAAAAGGTGATGGATCACTAAATGCTTAATTATATGGAGAAATTAAATTATGAACAGCAGTATTTCATTCCCATCAGGCAATCCTTACCGTGGCTCTATTGAGCTCAGTATTGACCCGGCTTCTTACGATGACCCGGGAAAGGAGAAACAGGGCCTGATTGTCCACATTTATACCGATGATTTGCATCTTCGTTCTGTTGAGATTTCAGATCTTAATGATTTAATTGGGCTTTATAAATGTGCTGAGAATATGAAAAACTACGGTGCTGGCCGACCTTGGGAAAAGAGCATCTCTGAAAGGCTAGTGCAGAGATGGAGTGATGATTGGAAAAAGGGTAATCCTTTCAGTGGGTTTTCGATTTTTAAGCGTGATGTCAGTGGGGTGCAGGATCCTGAGGAATTTATAGGGAACATCTGCTTCAAATCAGGAGAGAACAATAATGCATATGTCGGCAGCACAGTAGCTGCTGGATCCTCTGAGATGACTTTTATGATTGATCACAAATGCTGGGGTGAGGGCTACGGTAAACAAGCGGCTGCTGCAATGGTGAATGGTGTTGCTCCGGAGTATCAAAAGCAGGGCTTTAAAGTCGCCTGTGCGTTGCCAGATGATACTCAGGAATCTCTGCCTCTGGAGTGGCTGACGGCGACAGTCTCCCCAGAAAATATCGGTTCAGTCAAGATACTCACCGGTTTGGGATTTGAGTTTGAAGGTACCGTGGAGAAACAGTTTGTGAAGGGGAAATCCATAAAACACTTTTATGCTAAACCCCTACCGAAGCCCCTTTGATGATGGATAGCAAAGCGTCCCCTTTGGGTAACCAGGGTGCCTTGGCCGGTGCTGATGAGCAGCCTCTCAGGCTGCACATCACGCTTAATGGCCACCATTCTGGATATGGTTACCACGTCGCTTATCACGGACACTCATCTGATTATTATCCATAACCTGAGTTTCAAACAGGTCGACAGCCCTGATCAGATCGCCCAGTTTTTTATAACCGTAATTTCGTGGGTCAAAGGAAGCCTGGTTAGCGATGACCGCACCGATTCTTCCAAGGTAGGCCCAGCCATCATCGTCCTGCTCTGTATCGATGGCATTGCGGATCAGGTTCATCAGTTTGGTATCGGCTTTCAATTCATGGCCGCTTTTCTTATCGTTTGCAGCGACTTTTTCCGGATCATCACCGGGCTCATCCAGGTAGAGAAAGCGGGAGCAGGCATTCACGAAAGGGGATGGGGCTTTTCGTTCACCAAAGCCGTACACCACTTTACCTGCTGAGAGCAGTCGCATGATCAGTGGTGTAAAGTCACTGTCAGAAGAGACAATGCAAAAGGCGTCCATGTTCCTGGTGTAGAGCGTATCCATAGCATCGATGGTCATGGCCATATCGGTGGCGTTCTTGCCTTTGGTTAAATCAAACTGCTGGATTGGCTGGATCGCGTATTCGTGAAGTTGTTCCTCCCATCCTTTGATGGTGTGACTCTTCCAGTTGCCGTAGGCTCTTCGGATACTGACGACACCATACTTGGCCATTTCAGAGAGGATCTTCTCAATTTTTCTGGCGGGGGCATTATCCGCATCAATAAAGAGGGCGATCTTCTGGTTAGACTCTGCCATTGATACTTCCTGCTACTTATAATTCTTGGTTTATATGTCAACAGTGTCCTCTGATTTGATAAAATTTGCAAAAATACGCCGCTGTAATAATGATGAAAGGTGTTGTTACCAGTGCAGAAGAGCGCTGACTCACACCTTCATTTCTTGCGCGGTGTGGGAGGCAGGCAGGGACGACTCTGTTAACTGCCCCGTTCACGAACTGCTGGCAGCAGGCTCTCAGGGGTATTTTTTATACAGGCACTCCATTCCTTTAAGGTTTCTAAAAGACGTTGGTAGAGTTCTTGCTGTTTTTCAGTTTTTAAATGTGCGCTGAAGTCTTCAAATGCAGACAGCACTATAGCTGTTTTTGCCAGTGCTTCCTGAATCATTTTCAGTTGATTTTCATCGCTGTTGATGTCTTCTGTTGTGCGATGGCTTGATTTAAGCAGATCTTGCTGTCTGTTTTCAAAAGCATTGATGATTTGTGGGAAACAGTGTTGAACTTTCCGGACTTTTTGTATGACCGGATTGAGCGTTTCTCTGGCAACATCCGGACACCAGACATGTGAATTATGCCGGTAAAAACGTATGATCGTTTTAATGTCATCAAATAATTCCGGTACTTTCTCTTTTAATTTTATGGTAGCTTCCGGGTTTGTATCACCTTCTATTGCCAAGAGCTTTGTCAAAAAAGGCATAGGAAATGTCAAAACTGTGGATAAGGGTTGCCAGTTAGGGGCATATTCAAAGTCTTCAGGATGACCTCGGAGTCTTTCAGGCTCTATTATAGGTTTCAATGATAGTTCTTTGGATTTTTCTATCATGTTAATGAAGGCATTTTGAGCTTCAGAAAAATTGGGCGTTCTTTCAGCAGCGCTCATTTGGGTGGGTGGTTTATCTGTATATGGTGGTTTATTGGGCTCCGGGATATCCACTTCAACACGAGGATTATTAGTTCTAACTATTACAGGTTTGATTGATTCTGATTTTATACTTGTGTCCAACCTGTAGAGTGATTTGTTTATTCCAAAGTGTTGTCGGCACGCGTCATATAGTCGGCTGAGTTCATCCTGAGCAGCTATTACTTCTGCACGATCTCTGTGATAGCTGGCTTCAACACTCTCTTCAAGAGGGGCAGACGTTGGATCCGGAATTAATTCTTTCTCTCTCTCCTCAAGTACTGATTTGATAATTTTTTCAAATGCCGGGATGCCTGTTTCTTTTAATAAGTTTTCCTTATCCATTCTGGTAAATTTATTGGCTGTAGAGGACGATGAAAATGTGCTTGTTTTCTTTCTCTTTTTGGGCGAGGCCAGTTGCTCATCACCAACAATTTCCTGGTAGTTTGGATAAGAGCTGCGTTTTCTTAATGAACGGCCTGTGGTTTTCTGGATAGGCTTGTTGTCTTCTTCTTTAACAACATGGCAGGTAGAGGTATTAGGGCTGTCTTCGACAATTCGATTTAACGTTTGCCTGGCAGCTTCACCGGTTTCTGATGGCTGCATGCTTTCCTGCTCTTCAGTGCAAGGGCCTTGATGATCCCAGAAATAAAGCTTGAAGGCAGGATTGGTCTTTGCTTGTTTGTTGGCTACTTTATCTGCATATTCAAAACGTGCAACGATGGCATCAATATGAAATCTGGTTAAACCCGGTGGTGAGCAGGGGGTACCAACAGCTGGATTGTGTAAGGCGGCTTTTAATTTTCGAAGTTTGCACATAAAACGGAAAAGTACGGGATCCATCTTACTGACAATAAGGTCGGTCAGTTTAGTTCTTTTGGTATTTTTGGATGAATGTCGGAAGTTCCAGTAACCCAGCATTGCTTTTGATGCTGGAATGTCAGGGTCTATTTCAGTTTTTTTCATCCATTCAGGGCAGAAATCACCTGAACGATGCTGTGCAGCACAGTTTTCACCATCTTGATCAAAAAAGGTTATGTCTTCAGGGGCAGGCAGCCAGCTTCCGGTGTCATAATATTCTTCCAGATGATTAATTTCTCTTCCGATATCACTGAGTAAATTTAATTTACCATCTGTCAATAACAGATTTATTTTTTTCTCTACCTTTGTTTTTTGTTTATTAGAAAAGCCATTTTCAGTCATAGTAAGATCTATTTTTTTCAATAAGATGATTAGTCGGTTATAAAAAATTCCATGACCATTAAGTATCTCTGTGAGATTGTTATTGAGGGTGCAAAACCTTTGAATTGTGTTTAATTCGACTTTAAGGGCTTCTGGTAAGTCAGTTAAAAACGCCTCTACGGAAAACTTACTGGTACTTTGGGTATTTTCTATAGTGTTGAACGAAGCGATACGTTTTCTAACATGCCGTTGTTCAGTGGTTGGTAAAAATTTTTTTTCTTCTTTTTTTATCTCGAATAGACTTTTTTCAGAGGTTGCATGTTTTGTTGCAGTCGAGTTTGGTAGTGCTGGAATGGTCATGATTTAATTAAGTGGTTATCCGGTTTTTTTATATGGGTTTTATAGGGGTTAGATGCTCTTACTATTAAATAGTTCCATGGTTCTATAAATTTTGTGGAAAGTTATACATCTAAAGATGATAGCTACATGCTGTCTGGTTTCAGTATGCAGCTACGAATAGATGGCCTAAGCAAACTTTTCCGGGTTCTTGCCCGTCATAGGTTGATAAAATTCCTGAATTTTTTTCAGGTCTGACGCATAGTCCCCTGTAGTAAAGAACATAGGGCCAAAACCGCCAACCTTCTTTTTATAATCCAGGAAGCTCAGCGCAATGGGGACTTCAGCACCGTGAGCGACGTGGTAAAAACCACTTTTCCATTGACGAACCTTGTTGCGTGTGCCTTCAGGAGGAATGGCAACGGCCAGGTCTGTGGAGTTGTGGAAGGTGTCGACCATTTGCTGAACCAGACCATTGGCTTTGCTGCGGTCAACCGGAATTCCCCCAAGCCAGGTCATGATGCCGCCAAAGGGCCCCTTGAACAGAGAGTTTTTCCCCATCCAGTAGATATTAATGCGAAAGCAGAAGGCACAGGCAATGATCAGAATAAAGTCCCAGTTACTGGTATGGGGTGCCGCGATAATAACGTACTTCCGGGCATTTGGGCGTTGGCCTTCCAGCTTCCAGCCGAATAGCTTCAGACCAAGGTGGGATAAGAAGCGAAAACAGCTGTTAACGATAGGCGTATCAAAAATCGTATGACGCATTATTATTATTTAAACCTGATCTTAATAAATAGCCCCAGTATTATGCACCGGGGCTATAAGTATGCGCTACCCTTTCTTCAGCGCGCTTTTTTCAATACACAGTCATTGCGGGCTTAATTGTGGGAGTGCAGCTCATCATTCAGCTCAATGGCTGATTTGTTGGTGAGGCATTCCAGGGCTCCGGTCAGGGAGTTTCTGCGGAACAGCAGATCGGACTTGCCTGAGAGATCTCCTGCTTTCACGACTTCAACGACATTTTTCTGATCATCAAGAACCTGAACCTTACTGGCAGCCGTCAGGTAAAGGCCTGCTTCGATAATGCAGCGGTCACCCAGCGGAATGCCCAGGCCGGCATTGGCACCGATCAGGCAGTTTTCACCGACACAGATCACAATGTCATTGCCGCCGGACAGGGTACCCATGGTGCTGCAGCCACCACCAAGATCAGAGCCCTCACCCACCATGACACCGGCAGAAACACGACCTTCAATCATGCTCTTGCCTTCGGTGCCGGCGTTGAAGTTGATAAAGCCTTCATGCATTACGGTGGTGCCTTCACCCACATAAGCACCCAGGCGAACCCGGGCCGTATGGGCAATGCGGACACCGGCAGGGACAACGTAGTCGGTCATTTTCGGGAATTTATCCACGGAGTTGACACTCAGAACCCGGCCTTCTGCCCGGGCCGCCAGCTGACGGGCTGGCAGTTCTTCCAGGTCGATTGCGCCTTCACTGGTCCAGGCAACATTTGGCAGCAGTGGGAAAATGCCCTGAAGGTTGGTGCCGTGTGGCTTGACCAGACGATGTGACAGCAGGTGCAGCTTGAGATAAGCCTCGGGGGTGCTGGTGGGTGCTTCATCGGTTGCCAGAATAGTGATCACACGGGGTTGTACACTTTCTTCCAGGCTTCGGGTGATGGCAGCCAATTCAGTTTGTTCGATATCGACAAACAGGTCTTCCAGTGCGTGCAGGGTTTTGCTGTCAAGCTCAATAAACGTATTGCCACCCTGGTAACCAACCAGTTTGGCAATACTCTCCAGCAGCTCAGGTGCTGGATTGAGAATAGGTTTTGGGTAAAATACTTCCAGCCACTGGTCGTTCCGGTTTTTGCTGCCGACACCAATGGCCAGACTGAAATGCGGTTTGCTCATTTTCATTCCTTCAATTAATCAGAACGTCTGTTATGCCAGCAAGTTGCGGTATTGTTCTTCGGAAAAGCCCAGCAACTTCTGGCTGCCCGTATCCAGTAACGGGCGCTTGATCATGGCGGGTTGCTCCAGCATCAGGGTGATTGCCCGCTCTGCATTAATGGCGGCTTTTTCTTCTTCCGGAAGCTGCCGCCAGGTGGTTCCCCGGCGGTTTAACAGGGCCTCCCAGCCCAGTTCATTGGCCCACTGTTCGATCATGTCTTTCAACAGGCCATCTTTCCTGTAGTCATGAAAGTGATATTCAATACCAGCACCTTCCAGCCAGCGGCGTGCTTTCTTTATGGTGTCGCAGTTGGTTATGCCAAAAATAGTAATCATAATTTTCTACTTTCTTGTTAAACGTAACTGTTTGGTAATCCCATCCAGTATTCCCAATTACCAAGGGCTGTAGCCATATTGAACCAAAGTCCATGTTCTTGCAGCCCTTGGGAATCAAGGGTCAATATGGTTTCAGCAAACAGTTACTGTTAAACAACCAGATCAAGTGGTAGATCGCTGATATCTTTCAACCTTTTTCCATCAACCATAGAGTCCAGCAGGTCAAGGGCATCGTCAGCATCAAGCTCAACCAGAGCCTCACGCAACTCATATAGGGCAAAGTGATAAACACAGTCCAGATCACCAGTACCAAGAGCAAGGGAAGCAATCCTGCTGGCTGTAGGCTCAGAGGTCAGGGATACAATGTGAGGGGAACGCCCTTTTCTTGCCCTGATAAGGCTCAAAGCTTCAGTTCTGGTATTCTGAGACCTGTCAGAACGCATGGTGAACTTGCAAGATACGCTTGCATGAAGAATATGCGCAATGTCGTTCTTATGGTTTGAAGCTCTGAGCATTGCTTGATGACAGGAGTCATCGCCAACAATCTCAATATCATCATTTATTACTTCGTCATCTTCTGGAATTCGAGCGATAATCACGTCAGGAGCAACAGTGTAACCATCACCCAAAAAATTACGCAGCTCTGAATACTCAGAAGCCAAGCGGCCCAGCTCTGCAAGGTGAGTATATTGCTCATACCTTCCGAGAACTGATTGCTTCCTACTATTGATCTTCTGAACTTCCCAGCTCCCCGGCCTAAGGTTGCCCAGCTTCAGAAAGGTATTTTGCAGATATAAAGCACAAGCTTCTTCGAACTCATTACCGAGTGTTTGGCCGTCTTTCTTCTTGCGCTCTACCAGTGTCACGCCTGCTTTCTTTGAAATCTTGGCAGCCAGCAGATTTGCCACTAACACGCTATGCTTCTGACCGTTGTCTGCATTGCTGCAAATATAGTCGGCATCAAACTTGGAAAAAGGGGCGTGAGTAAGAATTTCTTTTTCAATGAGGTAGCGGTGAAAACCAGTTCTTTCTTCGGATAGTATACTCATGCAGCACATTCCTTCGGCTCAGCACGTAATGCTTTGATAATCTGCGTTCCAATTGCCTTGGCAACAGGGGGAGGAAAGGCGTTTCCTACTTGACGATAAGCGTGGGTTTTGCTGCCGTAGAAGCTCCAATCATCAGGAAAACCTTGAATTCTTGCGGTCATTCTGACATTCAGGAGGGGCATATTTTCACAGCCTTCTTGAATTGAACCGTCACGCTTCATGGCTCCCTTGAAACCTTTTCCCGGAATCTCATCATCATTGGCCAGTCGATGGGCATTAACCCCCAGCTCACGCCACTGACGTTTGGCCCGAGTCGGCCCGAGGTCAGGCCCGCCATGCTTCTTGGAACCACCAACCAGAGTTGGAGCAATCCTATTAGCTCTCTCTCGCCATTCTTCTGCTCCTTCCCAACCGCCTTCAGATATCAGGTCATACAGTGCATCACCAACAGTGACAATATTTGAAACAGGCTCCGGCCAAGTGAAATGCTGGAAATTGTCTTGATGCATAGCAACCAGAATAACTCTGGGCCTAAGCTGCGGTACGCCATAATCACTAGCTTGGTGCAGTTTCCACTCGCTCTTGTACCCCATGGCGGTAAGCTCGGCGGATATTTTGTCTCGATACCAGCGGAATTTTTCCTCAAACAGTCCCGGGACATTTTCAAGCATTACAGCTCTGGGCTTTACCTTTTTAACGACTTGCAGTGCGGTAGGAAATAGGTCACGCTCATCTTCATGCCCTAACTGCTGACCCGCTTTACTAAAAGGGGGGCAGGGAACACCACCGGCCACAAGGTCGACCCGACCAGCAAAACCAGCCGATAACTTAGCGAACTCCTTGAGATCACCCTCAATGACATCGCCCCATCCGAGACCAAGCTGTTCATTATTAAGCCGTAAGGTTTCACATGCATGACGGTCGATTTCAATAAGCGCTGCATGTTGAAAGCCTGCTTCATGTAACCCTAGCGCCTGACCTCCTGCTCCAGCACACATTTCAATCGCTATCATTTATCGCCTTTTGTAGTTGCCTAAATCAGTTCATTCTAACAAAGAGGCAACCGATAAGAGAATACGGAAGAATAGTACGGTTCATGTCACCAAAATAGCTCGCATATTGAGGGGCTTAAACCGTATAATACGACGTCAGGTTTTTCAGTAGTACTCATAATGAAGGAGACTGTTTGGTTAATAAAGCTTTATTGATCCAGAAAGAGGGTATTTATATATTTTGCCCTCTGAATTTTTGCCTCACTTCATCAAATCATTTTCAGCGTTCAGAAACATTACCAGCTCAATGGCTCGCATCGGCGTCACCTCATAGCCCAGCTTCCCAATTACGCTGTTGTGGAACTCCGGGAAGCGTTCATCTTCGCTCAGTTTTTTCAGCTGATCCAGATAAGTCAGATATTCATCAATACTGTTAACTCTGTACTGATGAGGCTCCTGCTTATGGCAAAAGCGATACACCTTTGAATCCCAGATTGGGAAATGCTCTGGAGCAACAAAGTGCAGCAGTTTTGATGCGCCAACCATCGAATTGTTCACCAGGGCTTTCAGCTGCGACAGGTCGTCATAGCTGAGACTGCCTTCCTGTTTTGCTTTTTGCAAAATGAGAGCTGTGCCTTCAAGAGCACCTGTCTCTTCAGAAATATGAAGGCTGAGAATGGTTGGCATCCAGCCATACACCATATGACTCAGGGCAACCAGCTCAGTGGCTGTGAAGAATTGTATTCCAGATGTAAAACGGACAAGGTGTGAATAGGAGACAATGTATGAATGGTTTGCATCTATCTCTGTGCTTCTTTCCAGTTCAAAAATATCTCTCATTGATTACTCCATTAAAATGTAAGCGCCAGTATATTCGCCGTTATAGCCAGAGCAAACTGAACGAATTAGTTTTTCTGATCTGGTTTTTCCTATCATATGGAGTTCACATCAATGGCCAATCCACAGAACAAGGGTACCACTTGTTGCAAAAATGGGAGGTTCACCTATTGATTGAAACCACCCAAATGGCAACCCTTCCTGCAAGAAACACTGACAAAATAGGTATTCAGACGGAATATCAACCAGAAGTCTTCCATGTCAAAATCACTCGCTTCATAGCAGTAACCTCAGAACATTGCTCCTAATGCCTTCCCAAGCTTATTTTAAAAATCTTCGTTTTACTACTGTGCGCCAGGGCTGTGATCCAGTAATCCTGGTCATCAATGGTTTTTTGTCTGCTTCTGAAAAAGATGTCACTGACTGGCTGAGTATTACCAAACAACTCTACCCCGAGAACCAGGTCGTACATGTTCAGTGGCAGGCTGGCAGCGTAAAAGAAATGGTGCTGGCAGATGGTCTGACTGGCCTGGGGAAAGAGGTGCTCTCAACAACGGCTCGAAATTTATTTAAGGGGGAAATAGTCAGCTCTCTTATGTCTGTTGGGGCTATCGCTGCTGATAAAGTGGCAGGGCACTGGAAGCAGTCAATGGAAAATGCACAACAGGCAGGTGAGCAATTGGCGGAGTATCTTGATGCGAGCTTCACTGGTAAAGATGCCATTCTATTAGGGCACTCACTGGGTGCCAGAGTGATTTATAACACGCTGCTTAATTTAACCAATACAGGTTGTGTGCAAGCCAGCTATTTGTTGGGTGGAGCCGTTTCTTCTGAACATGGGGACTGGCAGCAAGTATGGGAGAAATTGCCATCGCTTACTCTGGTGAATTGCTATAGCAATAAAGATCAGGTACTGAACTGGCTGTATCGACTGGGTACCCTTTTTGGAGACCGGCCCTGCGGCTTGCAGCAGCTGGTAGAGGATAGAAGTAACTCTATCAATATTGATCTGAGTGAACAGGTATCAGGCCATATGGAGTATAAATGCACGACTACTGGCCAATATCTGGCATGGTTTCTAAATACTCAGGTTTTAGTGAGTAATGCCTGCCATATTGCCCAACTTAGTCAGTCAGAAACTCTAAATCTGACGGGTTTATTCGAGAAGAGTGTGCCACCTCAGAATAACGAGGCAGCACATATTTCAGCACCGGTAAAGACTGAAACAGAGCTCAGTCTATCCTTTATAGACAAGTTAAGAGCAGAGCTGAACCTGTATCCCTGAAGGCTATCTGTTATTTTCCAGTCTAATAGGCATCGCAGGAGCCAGAAGCAGATTATTACTGACTGAGTCGAACAGGGCTTTCAGATCGTCCTTTTTCTCATGAAAGCAAAGGGCTCTCGGGTCTGACTTACCCATAATGACCTGCTTTACTCTATCATTACACCAGGCTCTGTAATTGGCCAGTATTCCCTCATAGCGTTTACTGCTTTCTCGCATCAGGTGCTCTGCAAGTGAAAATTTACCGTAGCGATCACACAGCTGACATTCTATGAAAATGGCTTTTGGAAGGATATCAAGCATGGTCGTAATAAAGTCCAGCATATGTGTCAGGTGTTGCTCAGATACCTGGTCAGCAAAAGCCACAAGATTGTCAATCAGCGACATCAACTCATTGCGTTTGATGCTTAGATCCATAATCAGATGATCTGCCATTGTCCGGGTATCATCGACCAGAGCTCTATCCAGCAGTAAAATCCGGGCAGATTCAACCACGCCAAAATACTCGGACATCCTGCTCATAAAGTAGATAATGTTCTGGGAGTTAACGTCCTGAGAAATCAGATCAACTTCGTTTTGCAGTGTGTCGATCTTATTGGCCAGGTATATGGTTTGCACCACAATAGCGCCAACAATAATGCCTGTGCTGACGGCTGTTGCAACCAATGAAGCGGCCTGTGTCCCTTGAACCATCTTCTGAACTTTGGAGATGGCAGAAGTCAGATCATTCAAATCGGCCTGGTCAAGTACGACGGATTTCAACGGCATATGCTGAATAATGCCAGACTTACCGGACGTTTCACTCCAGTAGGCAACACCATCCCGAAGCACGGCACTGCCAATCTGTAATGCCTCAAAAACATGGGGATACACTTTATCCCAGTCAAAAGTAAAAATGGTATTCATGGGTATTAAAAGCCAATTGATTCGTTCAACATCTGCTGCCGGATAGCAGCAATCTGAATAACACAGGGCAGAGTAACGCGAAACGCGGGCCCGGAAATGGCCGGTACCGTCAGCAAACCGGTAATGACCCAGCCAATGGGGCCGGCAGCCACACCGATGACTCGGGAAATACCGACGTTAGTTGCCATTTTAAGGCCCTGACCGGTAATGGCTCTGGCTACCGAGTTAGCGACAATCAGGGCGATCTGGTAAGACATAAAACCACCCATACGAATGGCGACCTGGATAGTGGCTATGGCGGCACCGCCAGTGAGCGACGGGTCTATTTTCATCTGCCTGCGAACTTCCGCCTTCTGTTCTTTTGTCATATCAGACCATGCTTTTTCAAAAAGATGAGCAAGCAGGGACTGTTCAATGTTTATGGTATCGACAGAGTTACTGTAATCGGTTTTTACGCCGACCTTCTTGCAGACATCAATCAGAATTTCACGGTAAGGTACGCCACTGCGTCTGAAGATATTAACAAGGGTGTCGCCACCAAAGTGTTGCAATTCAGCAGCTATTGGCTGCCAGGCTTGTTTATAGTTGCACCCGGCTTTTTTAAACTCAGGGTTCGATGTTAACTCTTCTGTCCAGCGGGAATCTCCATCCTTATCTTTGGTGAGATAGTTCACCAGAATGCTCAGCATCTCGTTATCTGCGTAGCGCAGCATTTCCAGGTCCGCATCATTGCGGTAGCTATGGGCCATAGGGGTACATCTTCAAATAATTTACATCTTTAAACCGATCATGAGGCTTTATGATAAGCAACCTGACCGGCATTCAATGTATAAGGAAAGTAATCCGGGTGTGTGGCTAATCAGTAAGGTTCTGTGTTGCTTCATTACTCTAGGTCGATTTTCCCAGAGATAGAGGCCTATCTTCGACTGACGTGGTTGAATCTGCTTCGCTGACAAAAAGAGATATCATCTGTAATGCAACAGAACAATCCCGCCAATACAGGTTAAAACAAAAAGCCAATGCTTCCAGCTATGCGCTGAAGCGCTATCACCCTCTTCAGCAATGTTTTTGTCATCTGAAAAGTTTTTATGGCTGGAGACTCCCGACCCAGGCACTCCCAATGTTCCCCTGCGAACACCAATACCACTGCCTTTTTTACCTATATTGACATTAGCACCCGGCACACCAGCGGTGGCACTAGTGGTCACACCTCTTTTACCCGACCAGCTCAAGTTTAGATTCAGCCCTTTGGCTATCCTGATACGCTTTCTAAACCTCAGAGCCATCATTCACCTCCTCATCAACTACGGGCTGGAAAAAAATCAATGGCGAAACAACAATGGCGCTTAGCAGAAGTAACGTTCCCCACTCCGCCAGCCCAGTTGGTAGACGTGAAACTTCCCAGTAGCCATGAAGTTGTATTACGAGAGTTGCAAATACCAGAGCAAATATTTTGTTCATTTTATCGCTACCCTGAAGTCAGTGTGTGGATAACCCCAGAATGAATAGTCTGAGATGACTCGGACATCACAACCTTTGCCATTATTCTTGCAATTATTGCGGGCAAATTTCAGAACCTGATTGTGTTTCTTTTCAGCCGCAGACAATTCATTACCCTCGAACTTACTCAGCTTATACACTGGAAAGTCATCAGGCGTCGGAAAATCCGCTTTCACGTCTATGTCAAAGGAGGTAATAGAGCGATTATGGGTATCAACGGCCTCTTTTAATAATCTGATAAAATCAGACACACGGCTGTCGTCATTTTTCGAAACCAGCACTACTTTTTCAGAGCCTTTCTTTAGATGATAAAAAGTGCTCTGAAAATTCTTACAGTTCTTTATACCTTCGCAACCGGGTTCAACGACAGGTAAGACTCTGAGGATGAAATCCCCTGTCATTTCAGCCTGTCGAGTGTTGCTGTGAAATAACTTTGAATAGGTATGCCAGTGTCTATAGTTATCAAGGTTAACTTGTAGCTCGCCCTGTCCATTTCGAGGCAAATCCGCCTGAGGTGTAATCGTAAGTACTCCTGACCAGAACACTGTTGCCAGAAGTACCAGAATCACAACGACTACCAGCACAGTAGTCAAAATCAACCTCAACAGCAGATCAAACAGGCTCTCCTTTTTACAACTCATCCAGCGCTCCCAACCTTCATCAGAAGTCGTTTAGTGAACAGCAGAAAACCCAGTGGTAAGAGAATGGTTTTAAGCAGAAAAAGTGTGATCAGATTCATAAAGCCAAGAATAGAGTCCTCAACACTTTCCTTTATCTGAGTCGCTTTTTCAGCGGGGCTTGAGAGATTGTCGAACTTATTTTTCAGTGTACTAAGGAAACCTCCATCAACCGTTTCCTGCTCACTCATGGCATTCGACTTTGACAACCCTGTTACCACCTGCGAAACCGTTTCAACCTGGCTGGACGACTCTTTTATCTGTTCATCAAGGAAGAAATTATCGGCGCTAAGACTTAAACCGACTGTTACGACAACGGCAAATCGCAAAAGAAAAGCAGCTTTAACGGCATTTACAGCGACTGATTGGAGGCTACTGAATTTCTCGGTCCACAGGACTGCCAAAAACAACACCCCTGCAATGGCGAGCAAAATATTCACAGGTTTTGATGAGCTGATCACCAGAAGAATTTTCTGTAAAGTCAGGGAACCAACTGCAACAGTCATCACCCAGGAAAACTTATCAATCAGGTCACTGAGAGGATTCAGTACCTGCCCCAGGTCGATGGAAGCAATACCTACGGACACTCCAGTGCTTTGAGCCACAGAGATTGTTGCATCGAGACTCCGTGCCACTGCAAAACTGGCACCCGCAGCTACCATCGAATCATTGAGCATATCATGAGCCTGATCATCAGGAAGTTTTAGAAACCCTGTAAAAATCACTAACAGGGTTAGCAAGGTCAGGGCAACCTTCGTCTTGCATGAGGCTGAATCTGATTTCTTACCAGTGTTGTCCATAGGAAATACACAAAAAAATAAGGTGGAGTGCTGGATAGGAAACCGTCACAAAATAACTTCCGTATTTTTTATGATTCTCAGCACCCCTTGCGGGGCAATGGTTTCAGCAAATCCGGAAGCTATTTCGGGACAAGCCCTAAAGCGGAAACTAAATCTGTTAAATTATCTCAAAATTCAGAAATGAATGATTTAGGGAGTAACCACAGCTGATTAAGGCTTTCTCGAAGCTTAACCGTAGTGAAAAGCACTTGCTGAATCCAATGCTGGTGCAGGCTTGAAGAAATCGACACCCTTGAGGATATGTTAAAGTACTTGGATGACGAATAATGTTAAAGCCAGTACAAACATCGAAGTTCAAGAAAAACTATAAGAAAGTAAAGACGCAAAACAAGGATATGGAAAAGCTGGTTGAGATACTGAGACTGCTGATTAATCAGCAGCCTTTACCTGATAAGAACCGTGACCATGCTTTAACCGGTAGCCTTAATAAAGATTGTGCCAATCACCCTTCGAGTCCGCTCAGGTGAATGGAGATTGTACGCATCAAACCCATTGAAATGATGTACCAGGAGGCTGGTCTATTAACGGGTATTGGGTCCTATTTTGGCTCAGCATCCGGGTCGCTTCCATCACCAAGCGCTGCTCTTAACTTTTCGATACGACGGCGATTGGTACCGAAATCGTAATAGCCGACGCGAGAGGATGAGCGCACATCAACCGTGCCGTTCGGACGAATAATCATTATCAGGTCGTCCTTGAACTTCAGCCAGGGGGTGGTGAACACCGTAATAATGATCTGGTCATTACTGCTGAGAATCTCTGCATTGGGCCAGTTCTGCAAAGTGGCTAACAGTTTTTTCTTGATCCCCTGGGTATCAGACTGATCAAAGGAAAGGGCGGCAATATTCTGTTTGCCAGAAGCGAGGCTGCTGACGCAATTCGGGCTTTCAGGGCAGGTAAGTTCCGGGACGTCAGCGTGTAGCCAATGGCTGGAAAGTAATAACAGTAAAGGCAGGATGTAGTGGGCGGATTTATTCATTGTTGTTGGTTCCTTCTTGCAGATGGTGGTGAAATATATGGCTCCACGTTTTTTCACCCATAGACCCCGGTTTATCGTGGGCGGAGTGTACAAACAGAATTTTCATGGAGTGTCCCACATTGATCAGAGAAGTGCTCAGTGTGTTGAAAAGTTTGCTGTCTGTAAAGTCACCGGCGATGTAAATACCATAATCAGCGGGCCGATATAGTCAGCACAGCAGGGAAGATGATGGTTTTCAGCAGAAACTGTCGTCAGAATACAGGGCCCGGGGTTTGAATCAGGTGCAGAAGACCGAGCATCAGTGCTCTTTTTTCGGACAATATGGTCGTTGCAAAGATGTGGCGGAGTCAGGCAGCCAGCTTTGCTTCTGGCATGATCCTGATGTGGATAAAACCGGAGATGAGGTAAAAGTGAGGCTGGAAAAGAGGGCCGCAACCGGGCTGCCCATGGAAGGATTTATTCTCCGCAGGGCTAATCTGGACAACGTTAACCTGGTGAACCACGGTGGTGGTAAGCCATATCAACTGGTTAACTGCGATTTGAGCAGGGCCAGCCTCTGTAATGGGCATTTTTATCGTGTGGATTTATCGGGTTCCCGACTGTTAAAAGCAGATCTTTCCAATGCCAATCTGCATAGGGCAAATCTTGAAGGCTGTAATCTGCTGGGTGTGAATCTGAACAATAGTCTGCTGGATCATGTGACGTGGGGGGATAAGCTTTATCAGGAGCAGGAAGCTGCCGCCCATCCTGAAAATGCCATGGCGTTATTTGAAGAAGCGGAAGAGTCTGCCAGAAACATTCGCCGACATTGTGAAAACCTCGGCATGATGAGGGAGGCCGGTCATTTTTATTATCGGGAAAGGGTCTTCCATCGGTTGCAGATGCCAAAATGCTCGCGGCAACGGGTGCTTTCTTACCTGGTTGACAGGATCAGTGGCTATGGTGAATCACCGCTGCGAGTGGTGCTTTTTTCCGTGGCTTTGATTGTGTTCTGCTCTTTCCTCTATCTGTTCACCGGGGTTCAGGGTGGTGATACGGTTATCCGGTTCAGCCAGAACCAGGATCTGTTCCAGAACCTCCGGTATTGGCTTGATTGTCTTTATTTCAGCGTGGTGACGTTTACCACCCTTGGCTACGGTGACTTGACCCCGCTGGGGCTGTCCCGGATTGTTGCTGCCTGTGAAGCATTCACCGGCAGCTTTTCCCTGGCGCTTTTTGTTGTCTTGTTTGTAAAGAAGATGATCCGCTAAAAGAGATTGCCACGGAGTCACAGAGACACGGAGAAAAGCAAAAAGCTTTTCCTCTGTGGCAAAAAAGGAAATTATTCAGGCTCAATTCCTTAGTTGTCCGTTGCATAAGCCTCCGCTTCATCCGGATCACAGCTGATGGCGGCGTGTGGCTGGCCCTGTAGCAACTTTTTAAACTGTTCTCTTTGAATATGCACCAGTTCCCGGTGATTACCTCCCTGGAAGTAAAGATCCTGGACGGCGTTGAGCTCATCATCCCAACAGGTTTTCATGCCATAGGCGATGCCCATTGCCGGTACTGCTCCCATTTCGCAGTCTGGGAACAGCTCCTCAAGGCTGTGTTCGCTGACCAGATGAAGATGACGATTCAGTTTTGTGTTTATCCAGCGCAGCATTAATTTGTTCATGGAGGGAACGATAGCCATTACATGACCTTCCTCATCCTGAAGAACGATGGCTTTAGCCATATGTTTAACGGGAACGCAGGCGACATGGGCGGTGTTGAGTGCACGGTCTGAATAAGGGTGACTGACCACTTCATAATCTACCTGATTATGATTTAAAAAAGCCTGGAGTTTTAGAGCGATTGACATCAGACACTCTCGCAAAAATCATTCTCGGAAATATTGAACATCTGTCTATAAAGTCTATACGCAAACTTGTTGAAAGATTGTTCAATATAAAGCGGTTTTTAAGCTAAAAAAGTATTAATAACTTTTTTTTCATATCGCTATTTGCTTTCGTATCGTCTTGCCTGTTTATCCTGCCACTGCGTAATGCTGCTTTTATTTGATGCTTTTTTGCACTCTGCTTTCGGTATAGGTATCCTTCGCGATCTTTAAATTTACCAATTTAGCACTGGCTTCAGATTGAGCCTGTGGGACGAAGTTATGATGATAATAATGAAAAGACGCCTGTCAATGGGAGCGCTAGCCTGCCTGCCGACCACCGCTCTGGCTGGCGATAGTGTGCTGGGGGTAACATCCAGCCCGTTAGCCTGGGCCTGCATTGCCATTTTTGTAATTGCCTACTGCCTGGTGATGGCCGAAGAGCAGCTTCATCTGCGTAAGTCCAAACCGGTGATTATGGCGGCGGGAATCATCTGGGCACTGATTGCTTTTATTGCTACACAGAAGGGCGTTTCCCACGAAGAGCTCAAACAGGCCGTTATGCATGATCTGGAAGAGTATGCGGCGATGTTCCTCTTTCTGCTGGTGGCCATGACCTACATTAATGCCATGGAAGACCGGCAGGTGTTTGCCACGTTACGCAGCTGGCTGATCAGCAAGGGCTTTAATTACCGAAGTCTTTTCTGGATAACCGGCGCTATGGCGTTCTTTATTTCTCCGGTGGCTGACAATCTTACCACTGCGCTGTTGATGGGCGCGGTGATTATGGCCGTAGGTGAAGGCAGGCCAGCGTTTACTACCCTGGCCATGATCAATGTGGTGGTTGCTGCCAATGCCGGTGGTGCTTTCAGCCCCTTTGGAGATATTACCACTCTGATGGTTTGGCAGGCAGGTAAGCTTGAGTTCTTTACCTTTTTCAGCCTCTTTATACCGTCGGTGGTTAATTATCTGGTACCGGCCATCATTATGAGCTTTTTCGTTGAGCAAGGGCGTCCGGCCGGTGTGCGAGTGGATAGCACCATTCGTCGTGGTGGTATTGCCATCTGCCTGCTTTTCCTGGTGACCATCTTCCTGGCGGTAAGTTTTGAGAAAGTGCTGGGTCTGCCACCATTTATGGGGATGATGACAGGTCTTGCCCTGTTGATGCTCTATACCTATATCATGCAAATTCAGGGGCTGACCAGTAACCGCCGGTTGACAGCACGTCCCCGGGCCAAAGAGGATAAAATCGATATCTTTCAGGAAGTGGCCCATGCCGAATGGGATACGCTGCTGTTCTTCTTTGGTGTCATCTTCTCGGTGGGTGGCCTGCGCTATCTCGGTTACCTCGACCTTGCCTCGGAAACCATGTATGCCGATCTCGGGGCAACGTGGACTAATATCATCGCCGGTATAATCTCTGCCATTGTCGATAACATTCCGGTGATGTTTGCCATCCTCGGAATGGATCCTGAAATGGACGCCTTCCAGTGGTTATTGATAACGCTGACCGCAGGTGTGGGTGGCAGCCTGTTATCCATCGGCTCCGCTGCTGGCGTTGCCTTGATGGGGACATCGAAAGGTGGCTACACCTTTATGACCCATCTCCGCTGGAGTTGGGCCATTGCCCTGGGGTATGCGGCCAGTATCTGGGCCCACTTCCTGGTTAATAGCTGATCTAGAATCAGTTAAAAACGTTAGGCCAGCTGAAGGGTTTGGAAATCCAGCCCTTCATTGTCATCTGTCGTATTCTGGTTAACAGGTGATCAATTACAGACGGAGGTGAGAGGGGCTGTTTTGATGGATGTTGCCTTGTTAAGTAGACATTAGCGACTTCCCCTGGTGCTAATGTCTACCCTGAGAGCTACGGTTAGCCGTCCAGTTTCTGTTTCAGAATCTGGTTAACCAGGCCGGGGTTGGCCTTGCCTTTGGACGCTTTCATGCACTGACCCACAAAGAAACCGATCATTTTTCCGCGCTTGTCTTCCTCAGCCGCACGATAATTCTCAACCTGCTGGGCATTGTTGGCCAGAACGTCATCAATCATGGCTTCAATGGCACCGGTATCGGTCACCTGCTTGAGGCCTTTTTTCTCGATGACTGCATCGGCCGTGCTGCACTCACCCTGCCAGAGTACTTCAAAGACCTCTTTGGCGATTTTGCCGGAGATGGTGTTGTCTTTGATGCGCTTGATCAGGCCGCCGAGCATATCGGCAGTCACCGGGCTTGCGCTGATGGCAATGCTGTTCTGATTCAGGGATCTGGACAGTTCTCCCATAATCCAGTTGGCAGACAGTTTGGCATCACCACTGGCACGGACGGTGGCTTCAAAGTAGTTCGCCGTCCCCTGGTCAGCGGAAAGTATTTCGGCATCATAATCGCTCAGGCCAAAATCAGTGATAAAACGTGCTTTTTTGGCATCTGGCATTTCTGGCATTTCAGCCTTCAGTTTTTCAAGACGGCTGTCGTCAATAATAACCGGCAGCAGGTCAGGGCAGGGGAAGTAACGGTAATCGTTCGCTTCTTCTTTGCTGCGCATGGAGCGGGCTTCGCCGGTATCACCGTTATAGAGACGGGTCTCCTGGATAACGGTGCCGCCATCTTCAATCAGGTCGATCTGGCGCTCTACCTCTTTGAGGATGGCCGCCTCCATAAACTTGAAGGAGTTCAGGTTTTTGGTTTCTGTGCGGGTACCGAACTCTTGTTGTCCTTTAGGGCGAACGGAGACGTTAACATCAAACCGCATGGAACCCTGGGACATATCGCCATCGCAGATGCCCAGTGTAGTGACAATGGAGTGCAGCTTTTTGGCAAAGGCCACAGCTTCCTCTGCATTGCGGATATCAGGTTCTGTGACAATCTCAATCAGGGGAGTGCCAGCACGGTTCAGGTCAATCCCTGACATACCATGAAAGTCTTCGTGCAGGCTTTTTCCTGCATCTTCTTCCAGGTGGGCATGGTGGATGCGAATGCTTTTAGTGGAGCCATCCGCCAGTGTGATATCCACATGACCAGCGCCCACTATTGGCTTTTCCAGCTGGGTGGTCTGGTAGCCTTTTGGCAGATCCGGGTAGAAATAGTTTTTACGCTCGAAAACATTCACCTTGTTGATGTCGGCATCAATGCCCAGGCCAAACTTAATGGCCATATTGATCGCTTCTTCGTTAACCACGGGCAGGATGCCGGGCAGACCAAGGTCTACCGCACAGGCCTGGGTGTTAGGTGCGGCACCAAAAGCGGTGGATGCACCGGAGAATATTTTGGTTCTGGTGGCGAGCTGGACGTGAATCTCCAGTCCGATAACGGTTTCCCATTGCATATTACTGTGTCCTAAACCAATGCCGGAGATTTCTGGTGCCAGTCGGTTGCCTGCTGGAAGCGGTGGCCAATATTCAACAGACGGGCTTCATCAAAGTGCTGACCAATGATCTGCAGGCCGACCGGGCGCTGGTTTGCCATGCCAGCAGGAACAGATAATCCGGGCAGGCCTGCCAGGTTAACCGACAGTGTATAGATATCCGAGAGGTACATGGCGACCGGATCATTGCTCATGGAGCCAATGTCAAAGGCGGATGTCGGGGCGTTAGGGCCCATGATGACATCACACTCTTTAAAGGCGTTGAGGAAGTCATCACGGATCAGGCGACGGATCTGCTGGGCCTTGCGGTAATAGGCGTCGTAGTAGCCAGCCGAGAGGGCATAGGTACCCACAATAATACGACGTTTGACTTCTTCACCAAACCCTTCGCTGCGGCTGCGAATGTAGAGATCCATCAAGTCTTTCGGGTCTTCGCAGCGATGCCCGAAACGCACGCCGTCAAAGCGGGACAGGTTGGAAGAAGCTTCTGCCGGGGCAATCACGTAGTAGGCAGGAATGCACAGCCTGGCATTAGGCAGGCTGACCTCCTTGACGTTTGCACCGAGCTTTTCATATTCGGCAATGGCATTGCGGATCTGTTGTTCCACTTCACTGTCCAGTCCGGCCGCGAAGTACTCTTTTGGCAGCCCAATGGTCAGGCCTTCCAGGGAGTCATTCAGTGTTGCCGTGTAGTCCGGTACTTCATGGTCAAGACAGGTGGAGTCCCGGTTATCAAAGCCCGCCATGGTGTTCAGCATAATGGCGGCATCTTCAGCGGAGCAGGTCATCGGGCCAGCCTGATCAAGGCTTGATGCGTAGGCTACCATACCCCAGCGGGAAACCCGGCCATAGGTTGGCTTCAGTCCGGTAATGCCGCAGTGTGAGGCAGGCTGGCGAATGGACCCGCCGGTATCCGTGCCGGTAGCGCCAGCTGCCAGCTGGGCTGCTACAGCTGCGGCAGAAC